>PMVV01000055.1 GCA_003166475.1 Bryobacterales bacterium
AGCACTTTACCGGACACTAGTGAAGAGGACCCTTTGTGAGACAGCGCTGCATGTCTACCAGGATGTACTCGACAAATGGTACGCGATCGGGCGACTGCCGCCTTCGGAGTCCGGCCGTCGCATAGCCTCGAAGCGGGGCGGCAATCCCGGCTCTACTTGACCTCCTCCACGCTCGCCATGGGCGGCCGGTAAACCCGGATCGCGCGGATCGCCGGTGGATTCGCCCCGCGCGCAATCAGTTCCAGCCTGTGTTTCATCCCGGCCAGCCCCAGCGCCAGCGTGGTAGCCTGCTCCCGGGTGCGGTCCTCGAGCGGTGGCGCGCGATACACATCCACGAACATGGGCACCACACTCCAGGTCACCTCGAAGCCCGCCGGCGTGGGACGGTGCACCAGCGCGAATGACCGCGCGAAAGTCCAGTCCTCGGGCTCGATCGCCACCCGGCCGGACTTCGACACGAAGCGTTCCGTGCTCACGCCGCCGCCATCCGGGCCGGTACGCGAGCCAGCCACCTCGAACCGCAGCCGCGACTCGTCCGCGTTCACTTCCAGAATTCTCAGAGTCCAGTCTTCAATCAGCAGCGGCTTCTCCGCGCAGATCCGGTTCACGCCCGGCCAGTCCACGCTGAACGTATCGGTGGGCCGCGTGATGTGATACAGTTCGGGCCGTTCCGAAGGACGCTGGCCGTCGATGCGGACTTCCGCCTCGCCGCCATGGTACGGGTCGCCCCAGCCCGCGATGGCGTCCACGCGATTGCCTTCGAATTCCAGCGCCAGCTTGCCGTTCACCCATTCCACGTCGCGCCCGATTTCGTAAGTGCGGACCAGCTTCTCCCAGGGCTTGCGCGGCAGCGCGGGATCGTAGCGCAGATGCCGCCCGGTCAGTTCCGCAATCACATAGTCGCCCTGAAAGTTGAAGTGTGTGCCGTCATAGAGGACATCGGCCGGCTTCAGGCCGTGGGCCTTCATGTACTCCAGAAAAGGTCCGCGCACGTCGGCGATCTCGCAGTCATAACGGGCCGCCAGCGCGGGTAGCCACTCGGCGTTGTGCCGATTCATCCACCGGTAGCCGCCTAGTTTCTTCGGATCGGTGGGCTCGGGCCCCACAGTGAGCGCGTCCGGCCGGTCGTTCTGAATCAGAATCTCAGCCGTGGTATGGCGCCGGATCTCGCCGATGATGTGCTCGTAGTCGGGCTCCCCGCCGAAATCGTGAAAGATGATCAGGTCGGGATAGAACGCAAACACGTCGTGCGGCAGCGTGCGCTTCAGGAGCGGAGCAGCATAGCCCCCGATGGCGCGGTTGGCGAATGTGATATCGGCGTACGGAAACCGCGCGCGCAGGTCTCCGGCGATCGTTCGCGTCCACTCCTGCTTGGTCAGCGACTGGCCGTAGAACAGTATACGCACGGCGTTGCGCCGCTCCGGCGTGCTGGTCGCGAGCAGCGTCATGGTGCGCTGGATGCCTGCGCCGAACTGGGAAGCGTTCGCATCCGGGGCCACCGCGGGGAACGCGGGTTTCTCCACGCGGAGCGGCAGGTTGGCGGTCGCGGCATTGCCGTGTCCGTCCCGTACGTAGGCGAACAGCCGGTAATCGCCCTCCCTCTCCGGCAGGCGGAACGTAGCCCGATTCCCCGTGGCGGCCAGCACCAGTCCTTCGATCGGCGGCGTGGGTTCCTCGCGGTCGCCGCCCACTTTGGGATCGCCGCTGACGTCCAGCCGCAAGTCCCAACTGTACTGGAGCGCGTCTCCATCCGGGTCGGAGGCGTCCAACTGGCAATCGATCTGTGCCCCAGGCGGCAGAATCGCGGGACCTCCGGCCGCGCCGTTCTCCGAGCTGAGATGGATCGGCGCAGGGCCCAGGCGCGGGCTGCGGTTAGCCGGCCAACGCCCGCTCCAGAGATAGGTCATCGTGTCCACCGCTTCAGTCCGGCTGCCGTCTTCCAGAAACATCCCGTACCAGGTGTGGGTCTTCTCGTGGTGCTGCGCCCAATGGAAGACATAGGAGCCCAGGCACTGCGGCCGACTTTGGACAGCATGCTCGTAGGCCTTGCGGTAGAACTCGGCCTTCTCCGTGCTGGAGTCCTCCATGGGCAGCTTCCACGCGGTGCGCGCCACCTGCCAGTGGCCGCGTGGACCGAACTCCGTCACCCAGTAGGGACGCGTCCAACCCTCGCGCCGGATGTCCTCCGGCAAAGTGAGCATGTCGGCATATGAGTTCAAACCGGCGGCGTCCAGACTGGGGCAGTATTGGTTCAGCTCGTGCAGTATCTCCTTGTACTGGCCGCCCACCACGGTAATGACCGGGTGATTGGGATCGATGCCGTGAATCATGCGAGCCACCGCGTCGATCTCCCGCCACAGCGCCGCCCGCTGCTCCGCCGTAGTGCCAATCTCCAGTTCGTTGCCCAGCGCCCAAGCCAGGACGGCCGGGTGGTTCTTGTACCGCTCCACAATGTCCCGCAACTCTTCGCGCTGCCGGTTCACGGCGGCCGTATCTCCGTAGTTGAAGCCCCAGCGCTGCTTGCCGAAAGGCAGGTCGATGAGTACGCTCAAGCCCAGCGCCTGCGCGCCATCGAGCGCCGTAACGCCGGCGCGGATCGAGTTGCCGCCGGCCGCGGCCAGCTCTTCGAGATGCACCCCGCCGACCGCGCCTTTGACGAAATACGGTTGGCCGTCACGCAGAAGTGAGTAGCCGTCTTTCTGGTGCACGATGCTCACCGTGGACGCGGCAAGCGCGGCGGCCGCGGTTAGAAGGGACAAAAGAGGAATCGATATACGCATGACCGAGTAACCATTCTATGCGGGATCTGCTACAACTAACTCATGAAAGTCCTCTTCATCGGCGGAACCGGCATCATCAGCACAGCCTGCACGCGCCTGGCGGTAGAGCGCGGCATAGAAGTGACGCTCCTGAACCGCGGCCGTCACACAGCCAGTTCGCCAACCGGAGTCAACACGCTGGCCGTGGACATCGAAGACGCAGCCGCCGTATCGCACGCACTCGCGGGCGCCTCCTTCGACGCAGTAGTCGATTGGATCGCCTTTGAACCCGCGCACGTGGAGCGCGACATCGCGCTGTTCCGCGGCCGGACCCGCCATTACATCTTCATCAGTTCCGCCAGCGCCTACCAGAAACCCGCGACCGACTATCTGATCACCGAGTCCACCCCGCTCTCCAACCCGTACTGGGAATACTCGCGGCAGAAAATCGCCTGCGAAGAGCGCCTCATGCGCGCGTACCGCGAAGAGGGATTTCCGGTAACCATCGTGCGCCCGTCGCTGACCTATGGCGACACCCAGATCGCCCTGGCAATCAACAGTTGGGCCAAGTCCTATACCGCTGTGGATCGCATGCGCCGCGGCGAGAAAGTGATCGTGCCCGGGGATGGCTCGTCGCTCTGGGTCATCACCCATAACACCGATTTCGCCAAGGGACTGGTGGGACTGCTGGCGCGCGAGCAAGCCATCGGCCACGCCTTCCACATCACCAGCGACGAGGTAATGTGCTGGGACCAGTGGTATCGACTGACCGCCGAGGCCGCCGGCGTTGAACCGCGCCTGGTGCATGTACCCAGCGACTACATCGCGGCGTGTGTCCCCGAGGCGCGCGGCGGCCTCCTGGGAGACAAAGCCGTCAGCGTGGTCTTCGATAATACCAAGATCAAGCGCTTCGTTCCGGGCTACTGCGCCACGGTGCCGTTCACCGAGGGGATCCGCCGGACCATGGCCTGGTTCGACGCCGACCCTTCGCGGCGGCAAATCGACGACCAGGCCAACGCCCTCTGGGACACCCTGATCGAGTCCTACGAACGCGGCCTCGAAGAATCCCTCCGCACCTTTCGGCTTTGAATGTGGGGCAGGCCCGTGCCTGCGGCGGCCTCTCAGGCCGCCCCCGCTATCCGACTTTCATCCCCGAATACCCGATATAATAACCGCGTGTTCCCCAGATCCGCATTACTCATCCTGCTGGCCGCCGCAGCTACCTTCGGCCAGCCGCCGGCGCCGAAAATCCAGGCGCTCATTATCACCGGGCAGAACGGCCACGATTGGCGTGCCACCACACCGGTCCTGCGCAAATTGCTCGAGGACACCGGCCGCTTCGAGGTTCGCGTCACCGAAGAGTTCCGCGGCGCGGGACCCGAGACCCTGGCCCCCTACGGCGTAGTGATCCTGAATTACTACGACAGCAACCGTCCGGAACTGCGCTGGGGCGAGCGCGCCGATGCCGCGCTGCTTGACTTCGTGCGCTCCGGCAAGGGCGTAGTCGTCTACCACTTTTCGACTGCGGCTTTCAACGGCTGGCCCGAGTACGAAAGGCTCTGCGGCGGCAATTGGCGCCCGCAGCACGGGCATCACTCCGCGCGTCACGATTTCACGGTGAAAATCATAGACAAGGAACACCCGGTCACCCGCGGCATGCAGGCTTCCTTTCCAGAGTCGAACGATGAGTTGTACGCCAATCTGCAGTGGCAACCGGAAGGCGCTTACCATGTGCTCGCCACAGCCTGGGACGACCATGTGCGGTACAAGGCTGGCGAAAAGCAACCGCTTCCGGGACCCGGGCTGGACCAACCCATGTTGTGGACGGTGAATTACGGCACGGGGCGCGTATTCGTGACCGCACTGGGCCACGATCCGGATGCCATGAAAAGCGCCGGATTCGCGGCGACACTCACGCGCGGCGCCGAATGGGCGGCTACCGGCGGCGTGTCCATTCCACTGCCGGACGGGTTGTAGTAATTCTCACCCACAGGATTAGCCAACGTTTATTCCCGGCTGCCAAGATGTTTTCGGAGGATTTGATGAGGCTACTGATCGGTTTGTGCGCAGTGTCGATGACGCTGGTTCTCCCCGTGTTCGCGCAGGAGCGGGGCGGCGAGAAACATGGCGGCGGCAAGCAGGAGGTGGGTGGTGGATACGCTCCCAAGCGTGGACCTGCTCCCGCCAAGGCGGCGCCGCACGCCGCGCCCGCGGCCGGGCGCCCCGCCGACAAGTCCGGACATCCGGAGGCTCCCCATGTCCACACCAACGGCAAGTGGGTCGGACACGATACCGGCAAGAATGACGCGAATTACCATCTCGATCATCCATGGGAACATGGGCGCTTCACCGGCGGCATTGGCATAGGCCACCGTTGGCACCTGGCAGGCGGCGGTCCGGGACGCTTCTGGTTCGGTGGATTCTTCTTTAGCGTGGCGCCCTTCGACGTCGCCTTCTGCAATGGCTGGCTCTGGGATAGCGACGAGATCGTGATCTACGACGACCCGGACCACGACGGCTGGTATCTGGCTTACAACGCGCGGCTCGGCACCTACGCCCACGTGATGTATCTGGGAACCAGCTAGTTCAACTATTGCAACAGATTTTTTCGTGGGGCAGGCTCTCAGCCTGCGGCGGCCTCTCAGGCCACCTCCTTTGGTTGCGGCCTGCCGCAATGCGGGGCAGGCCCGAGGGGGGCACCCTGTGGGGGCACCCTGTGGGGGCACCCTCTAGCCCGCCCCTCTTGGTTACGCCTATGCTGCTCTGTGGTTCCGGCGGCCGCGCCTGCCGGACCGGAGCTTTGCCTGAGCCGCTTCGGCCGGCCGGTTTTCGGTGACAAGTTTGGCGGAAAAACATTGCCCCGTGTTTTCATGGGTATCCATGGAATTTCGACCCAAAAGGCTGCGGAATCCTTATGCCGCTGTGCGAAGCTGATAGTGGGGAGTTGGGGGAGGGGAAATCCGTTCCGCTGATGCAGGCGGGTGACGGAGAACTTAACAACTTTCCTCTTGCATTCGGAAGCCGGTTGCGCATAGAATGAGGCATGCTGAAGAAATCTATCCCGCCAGAGTTGCGCGAGTACTTTGCCAGGATCGGGCGAAAAGGCGGCAAAAAGGGTGGACGTGCAACGGCTGCGAACAGAACGCAGGAACAGCGCAGCGAGAGCGCCCGAAACGCTGTTACAGCGCGCTGGAAAAAAGCTAAAGAGCAAGCGCCAGCCAGCCGATAGACGACCGGTGGTATGCTTTGCTAATGGCCATAACGAAAGGAGGACACCAAATTGGAAAGAAAAATTAAGATCCCTGCGCAGCCAGGAGGCCAACTCGTTGATGGATTTGAGGTCCCCATTCTGGAGTCCGTTGAGCGTTGGACCGAATTAACCCTTGAGGATGGTGCCGTCATTCGCATCAAGCCGATGGTTCTCGGTGTTGTTCGGCTGGATAACCAATGGGACCAAGAAAACAATCCACTCTATGCGATCAGGGGCGGCCAAAATGTGATGACGATCGTATCCGTACCAGATCGGCTGAAAAAGCCAGCTACGCCAGCCACCCAGAGAAAGGCCAATTAACCAATGTTAAGTTACGTGACCGAAACCGCCGATATCGCGGTCGTCGCCGCTGCCAACGCTTTGGTTATTAACCAAGTAATGTATGGGTGGTTTTTGGGCATCCGGCCCGACGACGTTCTGCCCTTAGATCACCACGTGGCATTGGGCCAAACGCTTAAGGGCCTTTCACTGCGAAAGACGCCCCGGCACAAAAAACATGTCCCAGAATCAATCACAGCGGTGGCGTACTCAGGGACTCAAATTGAGTTTTGTCCATGGATTTATGACACTAGGTTCCTGGTTCCATACAGGCCAGTGAAGGTCGTGCCGCCTTCTATGGTAACGGTAATCAGGGACCCAGAACTGGAATTTGGCGATCTGGTGACCAAGTGGCAACGAGAGAAAGGCGCAACCTCATCCATCACTGAAACGGCGATGTGTGATGCCTACTTGCAAATTATAGCCATGGGACGTGCAACTGCTGTACCGCTTATTCTGGCGCAACTCCGAAGCGAGGGCGATCAGCCCGACCAGTGGTTTTGGGCGCTCCAGATTCTTACTGGCGTCGATCCCGTAGCGGAAGAGGACCGTGGCGATTTCGTTAAGATGAGTCGCGCGTGGTCGACATGGGGAGAAAACGAAGGCTATGTCTGGTAGCTGGAACCCTAGTGACTTCCCGGAATTGACGCAAGACAATCATACGATAACCAGCGTGGCTGATCGGCACTATAACTGCATCGCATGGG
Organism: Bryobacterales bacterium; assembly: GCA_003166475.1. GTDB lineage: Bacteria > Acidobacteriota > Terriglobia > Bryobacterales > Bryobacteraceae > Bog-159. Next base: position 7,056 of record PMVV01000055.1, read on the forward strand.
CCGCAGGCGAGACAACTAGAAAATGGTGGCCGGATCGACGAAATATCGGCTGGTGGCCGCGAGGTGTGCAGCGGGCTGAAACCATGGGAGCATTCGTAGAAGCATATGGGACATTAGGGTTTCGTCTTTGCTTCGACGGTTCTCTGGAGCCTGGAGTTGAAAAGTTGGCGATCTTTGGGCGCACAATACAGCCAGATAAGCCGCCAGTTCCAACGCACGCCGCATTACAACTGGAATCGGGCCAGTGGACTAGCAAACTTGGGGATCTCGAGGATATCTCGCACGCGCCAGTTGATGCGCTCAACGGCCCAATTTACGGAAAGGTCGCCTGCTACCTCTCCCGACCACGGCAGAACGCGATGGCTTCATATCCACGCTAAAGCACCACTACCGGATACCCGCTATTATAGCAAGCTGCCCACCTGATCTTTGATAGCCACGCAAACGATACGCGACCACTCTCTGACCACTAGTCTGCTTCCCACCCGCGATCCTCGCCCGCCTGCCCGCAAGCCCGGATCGAAAATCGGCACCCAGCACCCAAAACCCAACACCCGCTTTAGATCCAATCGCTTGGGCTTTGATCGTTTCCTCGCCCTGCCAAGTTACCCGGTCTCGGCACTGGATGCGAAAGCGCGGCGTGGTCCAAAGGATGCGCAGAGTCACGCAGGGCTGCCTGGAGTCCCGCCCCACGATTAATGCAAGTGGCCCTTTCGCGCCCGTAGTCGTGCTCGGCATCGGGAATTCGCTGCTTGGCGACGACGGCGCCGGGCTGGAGGTCCTGGAGCGCCTGCGCGCGGCCGGCGAGTGGAGCGGCGCCATCGAAGTGGGCAGATGGCGGTACACTGGGGTTGGCGCTGCTTGGTATTGTAGAAGCGCGGAGGGCTCTCCTCATTCTGGATGCTGTTCAAATGGGTTCGCCACCGGGGACTATTCACGTTCTTCGCCGCGAGGAGTTAATGAACCTTCCGAGCGGTGGGACGGCCCACGAAACCGGCGCAATCCAGTTGTCGGTGCTTGGCACCGAGCCGGCGGTGCTGCGTACCGGTATCGGATTGTCGGAAGTGGTGCGCGCGGCGTTGCCGCTCGCGGTTACGCGCGCCAAATCGATTCTCGACGGGTTCCTATTATGTGCCTAGCGATTCCGGGACAGATTGTCGACGCCGAAACGATCGACGGCAACCGCGTGGGCCGCGTCCGTTTCGGCGGAATCACACGGCAGGCCTTTCTGGACTTCGTGCCCGAAGCGCAACCCGGCGATTACGTCATCGTGCACGTGGGCTTCGCCATCTCCAAGGTGGATGAGGAAGAAGCCCGCCAGACCTACGCATACCTGGCACAGGCGGGACTGCTCGACGAAGAGGAGTTCGCGCCTTGAGGTACATCGACGAGTACCGCGACGCGAAGGTCGCGTTGGGCCTGGCGCGCCGCATTGCGTCCCGGGCGACCCGCCCGTGGGTGCTCATGGAGATCTGCGGCGGCCAGACCCACACCATCATGCNNCTATGGGCTGGACGAGTTGCTGCCGCCCGAGGTCGAACTGGTCCACGGTCCCGGATGTCCGGTTTGCGTGACGCCCATCGAGGTGATCGATAAGGCCATTGCCATCGCCGCCATGCCGGGCGTGATCTTCGTATCGTACGGCGATATGCTGCGGGTACCGGGCTCGCGCTCGGATCTGTTCGAAGTGAAGGCGTCGGGCGGCGACGTGCGCATCGCTTATTCGCCGATGGAGGCGATCAAGATCGCGCGCGCCAATCCGGACCGCCAGGTGGTGTTCTTCGGGGTGGGGTTCGAGACCACCGCTCCGGCCAACGCCATGCCGGTATGGCAGGCGCGGCGCGAGGGGCTGACCAACTTTTCGCTGCTGGCGTCACACGTGCTGGTTCCGCCGGCCATCCGCCTGCTGTTGCGGCAGCCCTCCAACCGCGTGCAGGGCTTCATCGCGCCGGGGCATGTTTGCACTGTAATGGGATATCGCGAGTACGAAGATCTGGCCGCCGAATTTCGCGTGCCTTTCGTGGTGGGCGGGTTCGAGCCGGTGGATCTGCTGGAGGCCATCGCGATGCTCGTCGAGCAACTCGAAGAAGGGCGCGCGGAGGCCGAAAATCAGTACTCGCGCAGCGTGACCAGGGAAGGTAACCCGGCCGCGCGCAAGATCATGTTCGAAGTGTTCGAGCCATGCGACCGCAAGTGGCGCGGCATCGGACCCATTCCCATGAGCGGCTATCGCATCCGCGAGGAGTTCGCCCAGTACGATGCGGAACGCGTGTTCGACGTCGCCACCGTAACCGCTGAAGAGCCGCCCGAATGCATCGCGGCCGCCGTGCTGCAAGGGCTGAAGAAGCCGCACGATTGTTCGGCGTTCGGCGAATCCTGCACGCCGGAACGGCCGCTCGGCGCGCCCATGGTCTCCAGCGAAGGCGCGTGCGCGGCGTATTACCGCTATCGCCGGAACCCGCTCGTGAAAGTCTAAGATGTTCATCTGTCCCCTGCCGGTTACCAAGCGCGATAAGGTCCTGCTCGGCCACGGCAGCGGCGGGAAGCTAAGCGCCGAGTTGCTGCGCGATGTCTTCCTGCCCGCATTCTCAAACCCCGCGCTGTGCCGCATGGACGATCAGGCCATCATGGAAGCCGCCGGCGCGCGCTTGGCATTCACCACCGATTCCTACGTGGTGAAGCCGCTCTTCTTCCCCGGCGGTGACATCGGATCGCTGGCCGTGCATGGCACCATCAACGATCTCGCGGTAGGCGGCGCAGATCCGTTGTGTCTGAGCGCCGCTTTCATCCTGGAGGAAGGCCTGCCGATGGAGACACTGCGCTCGGTCGCGCAATCGATGGGCGCGGCGGCCGAGCGCGCGGGCATTCCGATCGTGACCGGCGATACCAAGGTGGTGGACAAGGGCAGCGGCGATGGCCTGTTCATCAATACGACTGGAATCGGCATCGTGCGGGCCGGCATCAGCCTCTCCGCGAACCAGGCCCGGCCGGGCGATTGCGTGTTGCTTAGCGGTTACATCGGCGACCATGGGATTGCCATCCTGGCGCAGCGCGAAGGGCTGGAGTTTGAAACGCGCATCGAGAGCGATTCGGCCGCTTTGCACGGGCTGATCGGCGCGATGCTGGCGGCGTCGCCGGCGGGCGCCATCCGTTGCATGCGCGATCCGACGCGCGGCGGCCTATCGAGCACGCTGAATGAGATCGCCGCGCAATCCGCAGTCGGCATCGCTCTCCAGGAAAGCGCGATTCCCATTCGCGAGGAAGTGCGCGGAGCCTGCGAGATGCTCGGGCTCGATCCGCTCTACGTGGCGAATGAAGGCAAGGTGGTGGCCATCGTCGATCCCGCCGCCGCGGATGCCGTGCTGGCCGCCATGCGCGCCCATCCGCTCGGCGCAGAGGCTCGCATCGTCGGCGCGGTCACCGATCGCAACCCCGGCCTGGTGACTATGCGGACGGCGCTGGGGACCACCCGCATCGTGGACATGCTGGCGGGCGATCAGCTCCCCCGAATCTGCTAATTCTCACCCCCCGCCCAACAATCCCTCCACGAACCCCTTCTCCAACGGCCAACTTCCCATCACCTGCGTGCCCAGATGATTGAACGTTCCCGAAGTGAGCACCCCGCTCAAATCGCGCGGATTGGGTGTCTGGTGCTCGCGCGCGATCATTTCGCGCAGCATGGCCGTGATCGCTTGGAGCTGCGCGGCCAGCGCGGCGGCCTGCCGCTCCGACCGGCACTGCACGTTGAGCCGCGCTTCAAAGCGATTGCCCGATGGCGCTATGGCAATGCTGACGTCGTCGGCATCCTCCATGGTGTGCGCGAACATGCGCGTGCCGGGCGGCATATCGCTGCCCGTCTTCAGCATGGCGGGTGGGATCGAGATCCACACCGGCGCATCCGGCAACTCCAGCCCGCGCCGCCGCGCGGCGGTGGACTGCAGATCGGCGGCGGCCCATTCGTCCGGACTGACTGCCAGACCCATCAGGTTCGGCCGCAAGGGGAAAAACGAAATCTTGCGCTCGGGCGTGCTTCCGCTCATGCGGCAGAGGGCGTCGCGGCACGTCCCGCCTTGCTCGCGCGCGTACGATGCGAGGCTGTTCCAATCGAAGCGCCCCTCGACCACCAGGTATTTGGCGTGCGGCGTAAAGCACGCCAGCACCGCATCCAGGTCGCGCGTGTAATCGAACTCGGTCTTCATCACGAAGACCTTGTACTCGGGTTCCTCGCCCACCTTGGACCCCGCCAGCATCTGCAGCACACCGCCCTTGCGCAGCGCCGCAAAGTCGACGTACAAAACCATGGAATCCCGCGTGGGAAGGCGCTGCAGCCAGTCTGCCGTGGTCCGCAGCGAATGGTAGCGCAACCGCGCTACGCCCCAGACCGCCACTCCGCAGAGGGAGGCGATGGCGATAATGAGGAGCGCGGCCCGTTTCTTGTAGTTCACAAGCGCAGTATCACACAGCCGCGGCGGTTTCGGTGAGCCGGGCTTCCTTCCAAAGCTCCAGATACGGGCGAAGCTGGCGCATCATGCCGCGGAAATCTTCAAGTGTGAGCGATTGCGCGCCGTCGCTGACCGCCTTTTCCGGATTGGGATGCACTTCGACAATCAGCCCGTCCGCCCCGATGGCGACGCCGGCGCGCGCCAGGGCGGGCACCAGGCTGCGCTTGCCCGCGGCATGGCTGGGGTCAAGGATCACCGGCAGGTGCGTCAGCTCGTTCAGCACCGGGACGGCCGAGATGTCGAAGGTATTGCGCGTGGCGGTCTCGAAGGTGCGGATGCCCCGCTCGCACAGCAGCACGTTCGGATTGCCGTGGGCCACAATGTACTCGGCCGACATCAGCAGCTCTTTGATGGTGGAGCTCATGCCGCGCTTCAGCAGCACCGTGCGGCCGCAGCCGCCCAGCGATTTCAGCAGCGCGAAGTTCTGCATGTTGCGCGCGCCCACCTGCATCACGTCGGCGTACTCGGCCACCATGCCTACGTCGCTGTCGCTCATCACTTCGGTGACGATGTCCAGCCCGGTGGCCTGCTTGGCCTTGCGCAGCAGCTTCAGTCCTTCTAGTTCCATGCCTTGGAAATCGTAGGGCGACGTCCG
>PMVV01000403.1 GCA_003166475.1 Bryobacterales bacterium
CGAGCTCGGCAGGCCACGAAAAACGATGGCCTGCCCCACAGTTAATCTGCTGGACAGTTATCTCTCGGACGTGTGATTCGCCACACTGGCGTGCGGTTTGCTAAATGAATTGCGAGAAAGAATTCAATACGCGGATTTAGATTTGTATTAGCTGCTGCGTTGGAACCGGGAGGAAAAGAAAATGACGAGATTCGAAAGCTCATACAAAACGCCGATGTTTACGGCGTTACTATTCGCCGCTTTGCTTGCAGGCGGCGGAATCGGAAGGGCCTTGGCTGCCGTCGAACCCGGCGTCACCCTCGCTCCCGGCGCTCTTGCCGGGGCAGCTACGGAACCCACGGTGGTTTCGTCAACGCCAAGTGACAGGGCCACGGCCGTACCGACCAGCACAAACACCAGCGATAACGTTGTAACTGGCGCCGCAGCGACCGCAACCTTCAGCCAGCCGATGGACCCGGCGACGATTAACTCGTCCTCGGCGGGCGATGTGCTCACGTTCACGGTCAGGGAAACGACTGGAAACAATGTACCCGGCACCGTGGTCATGAATGCCGCAAACACCGTGGCGACCTTTACGCCAACCTGGTCCGCTCTCAACCCGAATACCAGCTATACGGCTACGGTTACGACGGCGGCGAAGAACGCAGGTGGAGTGGCAATGGCCAATCCCATTGCATGGACATTTACGACCAGCGCCGCGCCGTTTACCGGACAGACACCGGTTTCCCTTGGACTAGCGGGTGGTTTCGCGATTCTGACCAAGTCGGGAATCACAGACGTTTTTCCATCTGCGATCACTGGGTCTGTTGGAGCTAGTCCCATCACCGGGGCTGCGATCCACCTGACGTGCGCGGAAATGATGAGAGGGGGAGTTTACTCCGTTAATGCGGCGGGTCCTCTTCCATGCAGGGTGACTGCCCCCAACTTACTCACGGTGGCAGTAGGCGACATGGAAACCGCATACACCGACGCCGCCGGACGAAGTTTGCCCGATTTTATCGACCTGGGAGCCGGACTGATCGGCGGATTAACTCTGGTTCCCGGCCTCTACAAATGGAATACAAAGGTATCGATAGCGACGGATGTCACAATCTCAGGCGGCCCAAACGATGTCTGGATATTCCAGATAGCGGGAACTCTCATTCAGGCCAGCGCTACGAAGGTGATCCTGGAAGGCGGCGCACAACCCAAGAACATTTTCTGGCAGACTTCCGGTGCTGTGGCCATGGGAACGACCGCGCACTTTGCGGGAGTCATGCTTTCCAAGACAATGATCGCCATGAAGACCGGCGCATCGATAAACGGCAGACTGTTCGCACAGACTGCGGTCAGTCTTGAACAGAATGCAGTTACGCGGCCGGCCCGGTAGCATAACTGCACAGCAGATTAGCTGTGGGGCAGGCNNGCACGGTGCGCAGACGACAAACAACGATCGTCTGCGCCACGCCGGGCACCGCAAAATACATGCAAATCTTGCTGTCGGGAAGGCAAGAATTGCCGTAGAATTACTTCTCCATTCGCCGCCTGGAAAGCTATCGGTGCGGTAAACGCAAAGGCGCCAAGGCGATGCGGTTTGGCGTTTGACTTGCACAAGCAGCATTGGCGAAAACTCATGCATACGACGTTCCAGGCAGTTTCCCGGCAGGCGTTCGGCATCATTTGCGTTCTGTTACTGCTTTCAGGCGGCGCCGCGCTGGCGCAGCAGCCCGCGCCACCGGAACAGGGGCCGCCGCCAGCGGGCACTGCGCAGCCGCTCTCTCCCGATCAACTGGCCAACTTGGTAGCACCCATTGCTCTCTATCCCGATTCGTTGCTCAGCCAAGTCCTGGTGGCCGCGGGTTATCCGCTCGAGATCGTCGAAGCCGGCCAGTGGCTGCAACAGAATGGCAACCTGAAAGGCGCCCAACTGGTGGACGCCGCCCGTCAACAAAACTGGGACCCCAGTATTCAGGCCCTGGTCGTTTTCCCGGACGTGGTCACGCGGCTGAATTCCAACATTCGTTGGACTACCGACTTGGGAAACGCATTTCTCGCTCAGCAGGGCGATGTCATGGAGGCCGTGCAGCGGCTGCGATCCCAGGCCAGCCAGGCGGGCAAATTGAAGTCGAACTCTCAGGAGACCGTCACGACCCAGACGGACGGAGGGCAGACGGCCATTGACATCCAACCCGCGGACCCCGAGGTGGTGTATGTGCCGGTCTATAATCCCGCGTATTTTTGGGGAGCGTCAATGTACGGTCCTTATCCACCGTTGTTTTACCCGCAGATCGGTTTTGGATTCGGGTTCGGCGGTGGTATTTATATCGGTGGCTTTTTCGGCGGCCTGGGATGGGGCGGTTGGGGCTGGGGACCAAACTGGTTCGGCCGCTCGATTTATTTGAATAACTCCTTTTTCCATCGTTACGGTTTCAACGATTTCCATGGCGGGGGCTTTGAGGGCCGCGGCGTCTGGGCGCACGATCCGGGGCACCGGCTAGGGGTTCCTTATTCCAACAGTGCATTGTCGAACCGTTACCGGGGCGCCGCGGGAGGACGATCCGCCGGGCAGGGATATGCCGCGCCACGCGAACAGTCGCCCAGAAGTACGACTGGCGGCAACTCCGGAAACAGGAGCGCGGTGCAGGCCCAGCGATTTGGCAGTCCGGGGTTCGATCGGGGGAATGCCGGCGCGAACCATAGCGCGTTCGGCGGAATTCAAGGGCGCAGCCAGACCCGGCAGCAGAGCGACCACGGCTATTCGAGCCTGGGAGCGGGACGAACGCAGCCTTCGCGTAGCGCAGGGACGTCCCGCAGCGGCGGGAGCGTATCCCGCGGCGGGGGCGGGGGCGCTTCCCACGGCGGCGGCGGGAGACATTAGGAGGTTAATGTGAGAACCCTTACCATCGCGTTCGGGGCCCTGATTATGGGGCTCCCGGCAATTACTCTGGCGCAGGCGCCCAAGGCATTCGATTCCGCCGAAGCGGCCGCACAGGCCCTGATCGACGCTACGGAAAAGGACGATGTGGCGGCGCTTTCCGCCCTATTCGGCCCTGGCGGCAAGGCCGTGCTGACCTCGGGCGTTGCGGAACAGGACAAGAAAGAGCGCGCCGAGTTCGCGCGCCTGGCCCGCGACCGGCATGAACTCCAGCCCGATCCGTTGAATTCAGCCGTCACGATTCTTGCCGTCGGTTCGGAGGATTGGCCTTTTCCGATTCCGATCGTGCGCAACAAAGATAAATGGTACTTCGACGCCTCGCGAGGGGCGATGGAAATGCGGGCGCGGCGGATCGGCGCAAATGAGCTGGATACCATCGAGATCTGCGCGGGTTACGTCGAGGCGCAGACGGAATACGCGGCGCAGGTTCGCGACAAACACGGAATGCTTGAATATGCGCAACGGATTGCAGGCGCCCAGGGGCAGTTCGACAGGCTCTATTGGGGAGAAAGCGCCGCACCTCTCGTTCCCAAGGCTTTCGCCGACGCGGAAGTGGGGACCGGGAAGGGAGGCGGGGCGAACCCCAAGGCTTACCATGGCTATTACTTCCGCGTACTCCAGGCCCAAGGGCCGAACGCGGAAGGCGGCCGGCATAACTACGTGGTGAAAGACTCCATGATCGGCGGATTCGGTCTGGTGGCATGGCCCGCGCATTATGGCGTCTCGGGCGTTCACACCTTCATCGTCAACCAGGATGGCATCATCTACGAGAAAGACTTGGGCAATCCCGGGACGAGCCTGTCAACCACGGTGACAAGCTACGACCCGGACAAGTCCTGGACGCGAGTGCAGTAAAGGCAGCTCGACGGCTTTGCCTGCGAGCTTGCCGTCGGCGTAACTTCCAGCACATTGGAATCCACGGTGCTGAAATCTAAAAGGAGAACTATGAATATGCGTAAAACACTGGTTGGTTTTTTTGCAGTTGCCGGTTGCATTAGTACCGTCGCATACGCGGCGGACAGAGAGATCAAGGTCAACGACCGGCTGGACGCTTCGGCCGACGCGCTGACCGATATGATGAGGGCCGCCGATAAAGGGATCCCGCAGGATCTGATCGAGAAGGCACGCTGCGTGGTGGTCTTGCCAGGCATGAAGAAGGCCGGATTCATCTTAGGCGCGGAATATGGCCGCGGGTTCGCGGTATGCCGTCGGCACGGTGGCGTGGGCTGGAGCGCGCCGGCCGCGATGCGGGCTGAAGGTGGAAGTGTCGGGTTTCAGATTGGCGCTTCGGAGACCGATGTTGTGTTGCTGGTGATGAACGACGGCGGAATGCGGCACCTGTTAACCGATAAGTTTACGATCGGCGGAGATGCAACGGCGGCGGCGGGCCCGATTGGCCGCGACGTGAGCGCTCGGACGGACGCCATGATGAATGCGGAAATGCTGTCGTACTCCCGTTCGCGCGGGCTGTTCGCAGGCATCTCGCTGGAAGGCGCGACGCTTCGTCCGGACAAGCCAACCAACAGGGAACTCTATGGCCGCGATTCAACGAATCGTGAAATCCTGACCGGCGACTTCAAAACTCCGGAGGCTGCGCGAAAGTTTAAAGAAGCGCTGAATCGGGACTCGGCCAGTCGCCAATAGGTGCGGGTCAAGGGGGCTGCGATACGAGAGCTGGAAACCGCTTCCTGACGGTCGCGGCTCGGTAACATCGCGGCTCGGTAACAGTCATGTTGCCTCGCGGGGCGCTATCATAGGCTCGACATGAGCTCAAGCATGCTTACCCGCCGGGAAGGAATCCAAGCGGCCGCGCTGACGGCCCTCTCATACTCGCGAGTCCTGGGCGCCAACGACCGCATCCCGTTCGCCCTCATCGGATGTGGCGAACGGGGTCTCTACGTCGCCGGGATCTTTCAAAAGACCACGCAAGTGGACGTCCGCGCCGTGTGCGACGTGTTTGGCGATCGCACCGATAAAGCGGTGGCGCAGGCTGCGGGCGCGCAACCCTTCACCGACCACCGCCGGCTATTGGAAATGAAGGGCCTTGAGGCCGTGCTGATCGCCACGCCGGACCACTGGCACAAAGCCATCGCCATCGACGCGCTCAACGCCGGCAAGGATGTGTACGTCGAAAAGCCGCTGACCCGGTTGCGCGAAGAAGGGCCGGAGATCGTGCGCGCCGCACGGGTCAACAACCGCGTGTGCCAGGTGGGCATGCAGCAGCGCTCCGGCGACGTCTACCTGGAAGCGCGCGAACGGTACGTGCGCTCGGGCCTGCTGGGCAAGATCTCGCACGTCGATTGCGTGTGGCACGGCGGGGCCAACCAGGCCTTGCCCACCGAACCCGCGCAGAAACCCGCCAATCTGGATTGGGTGCGCTTTCTGGGAGCGCTGAAATACCGCGACTGGAATCCCGCGCAATATCTCGATTTTCGCGCGTTTCTGGATTTCGGTGGGGGTAAGCTGACGGATTTCGGCGCGCATTGGCTCGACGTGGTCCACATGTTCATGGCGAGCGACGCGATGCCTAACGACGCGCCCCTTTCGGCGGTGGCGGCCGGCGGCGTTTACTACGACTTTCACGACGGCCGCACCGCGCCCGACACCATCAGCGCACTATTCGAGTATCCGGGCGGCTTCACCGTGAGTTTCATTTCGCTGGCGGTGGACAACGGCCCCGAATATCACGTCGAGTTCCTGGGATCGAACGGACGCCTGTACATCAATCGCAACCGCTACGAGTTCCGCGCCGTGGAGAAGGGCGCCGAGCCGGTGATCCAGCGCTTTCCCGGCGATATCACGGGCCAGCACGTGCGCAACTTTCTGGATTGCTGCCGCTCGCGCAAACTGCCGAACGCCGATGTGTATATCGGACATCGCGCCGCGCAGGCCGCGCTGCTGGCCAACCAAAGCTATCTGGAGAAGCGGCGCATCCGCTTCGACCCGCAGCGCGAAGAGGTGCTGCCGTTCTCGGCGTAAGACGCAAAGGCAAAGCAACCACAGATGGACACAGATACACACGGATGAAAACGGTTTTGTCCCCCACCCAGGCAGTCTGATTTTGGGCGTGGCCGCGATCCACACGTAATGCACCGAAGGCCCGCACGGCGCTTCACCCGCGATGCGAAGGAGTTCCTCGTCAGCAGGATGGTCGCCGATCCGAAACCGCCTGGACGCCGGCGGACATCGGGGAGGTGAATGACGCCTTTGGTCGTGAGTACAACCAACCAGGCCGAGTATGAGCACAGAATTCGAAGGCTCATCCGCAGCCTTTGCACCAAGGCCCGCGCTAACAACCGAGAAGAGTTTGATGCCTGGACTGAGGCGGTCAGCGCCATCCGTCGAGAGGATCACTACCTACTCGTGCCGATAGGCGCGGCAGAATCATCGACCCTGTTCGGGAGGCGATTACTGAAGCTGCCAGCGATCGCATTGGCCGTCGCCGGCGCGATCTTGGCAATCGGTTTCTGGGTCATTACCCGATAACGGCGTGCGGCAAGCGTTGAGTCTAGTATCTGCGAGGTGGTGGAGCAGCCGCGCGGGCGGCGGCACGAAAAACCGTCGCGCCGAAAAGCCGGTCTTATCTGTGTGCATCCGTGTCCATCTGTGGCTAAGTTTTAGCCCTGCTCATCCGCCGAGGGGCCGTAAAGCGCCGGCACCGGCACATCGTTCAGGCGCAGATATACGGTCAGTTGCGCGCGATGGTGGATGGTGTGGTTCATGACGAAGCTGCGTATGCAGGCGATGCGGGGCATGCTGAGGATGGTATGGCCTCCCGCGAGCAGCGACCAGGTTTGCGCGAGACCCTCGTCGGTGGCGCCGGCCAAAGCGGCGCGCGCGGCGGTAGCGCTCTTGTCGAACAGCGCCAGCAACTCCTGGCGCGATGCGGCGGGCTCCTCCTTATACGGCGGCGCGCCGGGCGGCGCGATGTCCAACGAGTCCTTTTCAATGATATCCACGGCCCATCCGGTCATGTTCGCGATGTGCGTCGCGAGCGCCGCCATGCTGAAGGACTTGGGGTGCGGCTTCCAGCCGAACTTGTCCTCCGGGCAGCGCTCCAAGGTTTTGCGGGTGTTGGCCATTTCTTGATCGAATTCGGGCAATAAGGCGTCACGAATCATAGGTGGTTCCTCCTTGTCTATATTCGCCGTTTGTTCGCTATGTGTCAAGCGCGGAATTGTAAACTGCGCTGAACATATGCGCATCCTAGGGGCGGGCCATCGTTTTTCGTGGCCTGCCGAGTTCGAGCACGGTGCGCAGACGACAAACAACGATCGTCTGCGCCCCGCAGGGCAAAGGAAACATGCTTGCTTTGGAATAGACAGGCCGCGTTCCAGC
>PMVV01000489.1 GCA_003166475.1 Bryobacterales bacterium
GTGTATACTTCAGATATGGAGTCAAGCGCGGTACGTCGGCAGAAGATCGATCCTGAACAGGTTTCCCCAAGCGATCGCCGCGATCCCCAAGTCCGGCGCCGCATGTCAGGCCCAGCCATGCGCGCCTTCTTTAATGTTGGCGCCGCATGGAAACTTCGCGCCGAGGAACAGCGGGCGCTGCTGGGATGGCCGGCTGAATCGACTTTCTTTAAATACAAGGCCGGCAACGTCTCGGCGCTTCCGTACGACATGCTCATGCGCATCTCCCTGGTTTTGGGTATTTACAAGGATCTCCACATCCTTTACCCGGAGCCGGATTTGGCCGACAGATGGGTCGGGTTGCCCAACAACAATCCTGTGTTCGGCGGCGCGCCCGCGCTGACGTTGATGATCGAAGCGGGGATCGAGGGTCTCTACCAGGTGCGGAGGCTACTCGACGGGAGGCGCGGCGGGTGGAATTGATTCCGCCCACCGAGAAGTTGCTTTTCGCCGGCGCCTTTCGCCTGGTTCCCAGCCGGTACCCCTCGCGGGGCATTCTGGACGTGGTTTCGAGCGGCGCCGACCTGCCCCAGATCCTCGAGTTGGAGACCTGGAGCAACGACCGCATTTCCTCGGAGTTGGGCATTCTGCATCGCATTCCGAAGGAAGAGTGGGTCGCCGGCCGGCCCATGGCGAGCGTGGTGATGGCGGCATTTTGCCATCCGCGCCCGACTGGCGGCCGGTTCAACAGCCCGGAACGTGGGGCCTGGTACGCCGCCAATTCGCTCGACGGAGCGCATGCCGAGGTGGTCTATCATCGCACCGCGGAGTTGGCTGAAATCGGCGTGTTCGAAACGCGGGTGCAGATGCGCCTCTATCAGGCCGATTTTCACGCCGTGTTCCATGATGTGCGAGACAACGTGCCGGAGAACGTCCCCTACCACGACCCCACGAGTTACGCGGCCTCCCAGGCTCTCGGCCGCGCACTTCTAACAGACGGGTCGAACGGCGTTGTCTATCGCAGCGTGCGCCACGCGGGAGGCCAATGCCTGGCGTGCTTTCGTCCCGCACTGGTGACCAACGTGCGCGCCGGCGCCCACTTCGAATATCAGTGGCCAGGCACGCGCACGCCGCAAATCCGGCTCTTGAGCAAACTGGTTTCATAGCCGCGACCACAAGAGGCGGCCTGAGAGGCCGCCGCAGGCTGAGAGCCTGCCCCACAAGTTTACTTCACGCGCTCCAGCGCCTGCTCGAAGTCGGCCAGCAGATCGCGCCAATCCTCAATGCCCACCGAAACGCGCACCAAGCCGTCGCCGATGCCTGCCTCATCCAACTCCTGAGCGGACATGCCGGAGTGGGTGGTGGATTTCGGATGGCACACCAGCGTCTCCACTCCGCCGAGCGAAACGGCATTGCGCCCGATCCTCAAGCTGCGCAGAAAATCGAAGGCCGCCGGACGGCCCTCAAAATCCAGCGAGAAGATGCCCCCCGGATAGGCGCACTGCTCCTCGTAAATGCGGCGCTGCTCCGCATCTTCAAACAGCGTCGGATAGAGCACCCGACGGATCTTGGGGTGGCCGTGCAGGGCTTCGGCCAGCCGGTTGGCGTTCTTGCTCTGCCGGTTCATGCGCAATGCCACGGTGGGCAGGCGGCCATCCAGCATCCAGCATTCGTCGGGCTGCAGGATATTGCCGAACATGCTGCGCCGGGCGAGAATCTTGCGCATCAGTTGCGGGTCCTTGGAGAGCGCCACGCCCGCCACCATGTCGCTCATGCCCGAGAGATACTTCGTTCCGGAATAGAGCACCAGGTCTGCGCCGAGCATCAACGGATGCTGGAAGGTGGGGCCCAGGAACGTATTGTCCACCATTACCACGGGCCGGTCGGGATGATTTCTGGCGGCCTCCGACGCATGCCGGATGTCGGTCATGACCATGGTGGGATTAGCGGGCGTTTCCAGGTACACGACACTGACATTGCGGGCCGACCGTATGGCGCGGCCGATGGCTTCGGTGTCGCCGCCCGGCACCGGTGTGGACTGCACACCGAAAGGTTCGAGGAGGCTGTGAATCAGGCCGGTGGTGCCGCCATATAGCGGCGTCGTGTAGACGATGGTAGTGCCCGGCCGCGCCACGGTGAGGAAGGCGGTCATGATGGCCGCCATACCGGAATTGAACACGCCCGCGGCTTGCGCACCCGGCTCCAGCGGAACGATCTGGTCTTCCAGGATCTCGGCGTTGGGATGGGAGAAGCGCGAATAGATGAGATCCGCGCGCATGCCTTCCTCGGCGGGCACGCGGCCGGCCAGAACCGAAAATGCGTGCTCGGCCTCTTCCGGGCTGGAGAACACATAAGTGGAACTTCTAAATACGGCGGGCCTGGCGGATCCAAATGAGAGGTGCGGATCGAAACCGGCCGTCAGCACCGCGGTGCGCGGGCGCACCGGTCCGTGCGGACTCTCGGGGTTTGGCATAATCGCTCCTATCAGAGAGTGTACCGCCGCACACTCCGCGCCAAACGGTTAACAACCGGCCAGCGAAATCCGCTGGATTTTGCATTAGAATGAGAGCGGACCCTAATTATGGATTCCGGAGTCGGCATGCCCGTGCCGAACTTGTTCCGGCCGCACCCCAATCTGGGCGACGCCGTGAACCACAACTTCGTTGCGTCGGAAGTGGAAGGCGGCGTCTTCCTGGACCGGCTGCCGGAGGGCGCGGTCTTGCGCGTCCAGACGCAGAACCGCGCGTACACGCTGGTGAATCGCGGCAATGGGCAGGCGCTCATCTCCGGGCATCCGACGTTTTGCCCGGAGCCGGTGCTGGTGCACATCGAAGGGTCCAACTGGGGCGGGTCGATGCTGAAGGCGTCTTTCATCGGGCGCGGCATGCACCTGGAGTTTCGCCATCCGGAGCACCGCACGATCATGACGTCCTGCATTGTGGACGTGCGCGCGGCTTAATTAACTCCGCCCAATTTCCCGGCCGCCTGCAGACGCGCATCCACGCGATTCAATCGGCGCGTCAGATCCGGCCCCAACAAAACCGTATGCGAAATACGGGTCAGATACTCCGGAATCTCCCAAACATCGTCTTCCGCAGTCATCCACCCGAGCGGGTCGAAGCGGCGTAGGTTGACGGGGCGGGAATAGTTGCGCAGGGTCTTTTCGCCGGCCAGATTGTAGTAGTGCTCGAAATACGAGATGGCCAGTTCCCGCAGCGTGCGATACACCGGTTCCCGGAATCGCAGACCCGAATAGTTGGATTTAGCGATGGCTCCCCAATGGCCGCGCTGCCGGAAGATGGCCAGCACGTGATCGTCGTCGCGCACCGCCTCCAGATCCAGCAGCAGGGGCGGGAAGCCGTGCACGCGCAACGCCGCGGCGCCGAATAGCGCACCTTCCATGCATTGCGCCAGCCGGTCCCGCAGAACCCGGCGCGGCGAACGACACGTAGCGCCTTGGAGTTCCTTGTTGTAGCCGATCTCGCTATCGAGGAAGGATTGGATCTTCTCGGGCGTCTTCAGACGACCCAGGATCGCGAGTTCGTCCCGGCCAAAGCCGTGCGGCGGATCGATCACCCGCGCAACAGGGCCCGCTTGGCTGCCCGCCGCGCTTTCAGGCGGGCATTGGCCTTCTGTTGCTTCTCGTAGGCCACCACCTCCTGGCACGCGTCGCAGCGCTTCCGGATGCGCGATTTTGTGGTGAACGTCGCCCCGCAACGCCGGCAGGACTTCGTGATGGTTTCATCGAAGGGAAGGATCCCCGGTTTTTGGGGCAACAGATATGAATAGTGGAATTCGCAATGACTCATAAGCAAACACCCTAGTCCCAGTGCCGCACTGGGCGAAATCACGCACCCAACTTTACACAGGCCGAGGGCCTGCTGCATTCAAGCCGCATTCAAGTCGCGAAGCTTTGCACCGGCCCACACGTCTCGACTCGCCCCGATCGTGGGACCGATATAATTGCACCGCAAGGAGTTGCTGTTTCTCCGTTTTGCGAGAGCCTCTCCCCACGAGCTCCGCGACCGAACGGCAGCGATCCGGACTCACTCATGCAGGCACCCAACGGACTCATGATTGTACAGCTTCTCTTGCACTCTTGCAACCGAAAACTTTTCCCGGCGCCTTCACGCCGCGGAAGCCGGCGCAAACGGCTCGGCCCGATCAGTCAGTTCCCATGACAGGTGATTTATATAAAATAGCAGAACCGGCTCGGAATAAACGGTCCGAAATTTCTCAAACACCCGTTCCGCCCAACCTTCCGTCAAATAGCTCTTCGCGTCCAGATCCTTGTTGAAGAACCCGCCTTCGTGCGGGACCCCCAGAAAATCGAGAACCGCGATAATCAGGTCCAGGTGTGATACTAACACAGTCTGGGCGAGATCTTTGGCGAATTGTTCGTCATGCGCGCCCAGGCGCGCCCAGAATCTGGGAATGTGCTTGTGCAACGACTCCGTATTGAGCTTGGTCAGATGCGCGCTGGCCTTGAACGCGTCGTAGAGCTGGTAGGTTTTCAGCTTGCCGATCGAGACGCTCCGAATCAGTTGCCCAAAGCCGCTCTCCCCGAGCGCCAGGTAGACTTCCGAAATCTGCATTTAGGGTCAGGTTATCACATGCGGTAGAATGAATGGGTTTGGCCGTCATGAGCAATCGAAGCAACATAATCATTCTGGGCGCGCAATGGGGCGATGAAGGCAAGGGGAAGGTGGTCGACCTTTTCTCCGAACGTTTCGACGTGGTAGCCCGCTACCAGGGCGGGCATAACGCCGGGCACACCGTGCGCATCGGCGAGCGCAAGTTCGTGCTGAAGCTGATTCCGAGCGGGATTCTGCGGCCGGGCAAGAAGGCGGTGATCGGCAACGGGCTGGTGGTCGATCCGGCCGCGCTGCTGGAAGAGATCCAAATGCTGGAAGCCGCCGGCTTGCAGGTGGAGGGCAACCTGTTCATCAGCAACCGCGCGCAGGTTCTGCTGCCCAGCCACCGCCTGATGGAGAAGCTGGGCGAGGCGCGGCCGGGGCGGGTTTCCATCGGCACCACCTCGCGCGGCATCGGCCCCTGCTACGAAGATAAGATCGCGCGCCGGGGCATACGCATCGGCGATCTGATGGACCGCGAAGTGTTCGAGCCGCTGTTCGATACGCTGGTGGCGGAACACCAGGCCGCAGCGCGCGCGCTGGGGGTGGACGACGGGCTGGACCCCGCCGCCATCCGCGCCGAATACGAAAGGTTGGCGGAGCGCATTCGTCCCATGGTCTGCGACACGGCCCGCCTGCTGCACGATGCCATCGCCGCCGGCCAGAGCGTGATGTTCGAAGGCGCGCAGGGGACCATGCTGGATATCGATCATGGGACCTATCCGTTCGTGACCTCTTCCAGCGCGTCGGCGGGCGGCGCCTCGACGGGCACGGGGGTGCCCCCAACGCGCATCCAAGGTGTGATTGGCGTATCGAAGGCTTACATCACGCGCGTGGGCGGCGGGCCGTTTCCCACCGAAGCGTTGGATTCCTGGGGCGACCAGATCCGCAACCGCGGCAACGAATTCGGGTCGGTGACCGGACGTCCGCGCCGCTGCGGATGGTTCGACGCGCCGCTGATGCGCTATGCGGCCATGATCAACGGCTTCGACAGCCTGGTGGTGACCAAGCTGGACGTTCTGGATGAGATGGAGAAGCTCCCGGTTTGCGTGGCTTACCGGTCGGGCGGGCAGGAGGTGGCCGACATGCCCGCGACGGCGAAAGGGATGGCCGCGCTGGAGCCGGTTTATGAATGCCTGCCGGGGTGGCAGAGCTCCACGTTCGGCATTTCCACGTATAGCGAACTGCCTGCGCGGGCGCGCGACTACCTCGACTTTTTGGAAGAGAAGAGCGGCGTGGAGGTTGGCTGCATCTCTACGGGACCCGAGCGCAACCAGACGATTGTGAAACCCGACTCGCACTTCGCGCGGTTGTTTGCGTAGGCGGGCCAGGCGGCCTGAGAGGCCGCCGCAGGCTGAGAGCCTGCCCCACACACGAATGAAACGATCGCTCCGCGAGAATCACTATCATTACAGCCGGTAGTCTAAGGAGGCCAACAATGAGGATCTCGGTCCTCGCGGATGAAAGCGGGAAGATCGTCGGCACCTTGTGGCCCGTCGAGGCGGCTGGCAACCGCCCAACCGACGTGCACATGAGGGTGGGCGCGGGCCAGAAGGTACACCACGTCCTCCTGCCGGAGGAACTGAAGCATCTGCGTTCCCTGGTGTCCCTGCATGACACCCACAGAGTCGAGGTCACCGGTCAGGAAGCCCATCTGGTTGCGCGACACTGACGTTGCGACGGCCGGCGAACGCGCGACCATCGCCCACTAACGGCTCCGTTGAAGAGGGCGGACTCTTTGCCGGCCTGTGGCCGGTGGACCGGCGAGGGCGCCCGCCCCACTGCTCTCCCCACTGCTCCGCGCTGCTAGCCCGTGTCCCCGCTTCGCTCTGTTGCATAATGAAGTGAACGCTCGAAAGTGGGGTCATCCATGAACCGAATTCGCGCCTGGACCGGCGCCGTTATGCTCGGAGTTGCGGCGCTGGTGCTGCTGTCCGGCGCCGACGCGTCGCGCGTTGCAGAGGATCGCATCGGGCGCTTCCGCAACCTCGGCAAAGCCTTTTACGAGAACCCCACCACGCAGCCGCAGGCCGTCGACGAGTTCAAAAAGGCGCTGGACCTGGCGCCCAATTCGGCCCGTGAGCACATCAACTACGGCTTGGCCCTGCTGCACGCCGGCCGCACCAAGGAAGGCGTCGCGGAGCTGGAGCGCGCGCAAAAGCTGGACCCCAAGATTCCGCACACCTGGTTCAACCTGGGTATCGTCTTCAAGAAGGAGGGCGAGTATGCGCCGGCCGTCGCCCAGTTCGAGGGTTTGCTGCGGCTGCTCCCCGACGAGCCGGTGTCGCATTACAACCTGGGCGTGCTGCATAAGCTCGCCGAAAAGCGCGACGATGCCGTACGCGAATTCGAGACCGCCGAACGGCTCAACCCCAATCTCGCCGCGCCGCATTTCCAGCTCTATAACCTTTATCGCCAAGGCGGCCGTGCCGACGACGCCGCACGCGAATTGGCGATCTTCCAGAAGCTGAAAGCCCTTACGGAAGGCGCCGCCATTCCGGAAGACATGGAATGGAGCTACTACGCGGAAATCTACGATCCCATCGCGCCGCGTGGGGAAAGCGAGCCGGCGCCTCCACCCAAATTCGACGACCGCAAGCTGCCGGGCGGCTTCGATCCCAGCTTTGATCCAAGCAGGGCCGGTCTGCTGGTGCTGGATGCCTTCGGCGACCACCGGCCAGCGCTGCTCGCCTGGTCGTCCAGCGGCGCGCAGCTTTACAGGAACGGAACCACGCTGGTGGCCGATTCTGGCTTGGACAGCCTCAAGGATATCGTCTCCATCGCCGCCGGCGATTACGATAACGACGGCCTGCCGGACCTCTGCGTCATCACGGCCGCCGGCCCGGCGCTCTACCACAACAACAAGGGCAAGTTCGAGAAGTCCCCGCTGAAGCTGCCCGCCGGACACTTCGCCAAGGCCGTGTGGATCGATTTCGATCACGACTACGATCTGGACCTGATCCTGCTGGGCGAGAACGCCGCACTCGCGCGCAACAACGGCGAAGCCGGCTTCAGCGACGACACGGCCGCCTTCCCGTTTGTGAAGGGCAACGCCATCGACGCCGCCGCAATCGATTTGATCGCCGATACCAACGGCGTGGATCTGGCAGTCTCGTACCGCGACCGCACGGGCGTCCTCTATCGCGACCGCCTGCTCGGTAAGTATGAAGCGGTGCCGCTCGACTCGCTGCCGGCGGGCGCGAAGGGGCTGACCGCTTTCGACGTGAACAGCGATAGCTGGACGGACCTGGCGGCCGATGGCCTGCTGCTGTTGAACCATCAGGGCAAGCTCGAACCATTCGCCGGCTTGGAGGCCAAGGGTCCGCTCACCTTCGTCGATCTGGCCAATCGCGGCATCGCCGATGTGGTGGCGGCCAACGGTGTTTTCCGCAACCTTGGATTGGACCACTTTGAGAAGCTGCCCGTTGAAATTCCCGCCGCGGTGGCCGCCGTCGAATCCGATTTCGATGGCGATGGCCGCGCCGATGTGGCGCTGATCGCAAGCGATGGTTCGTTGCACCTGCTGCGCAACACCACTGAGACGAAGAACAACTGGCTGGTGGCGGGGCTCAACGGCGTCAAGAATATGAAGCTGGCGCCCGGCGCGAAGGTCGAGATCAAGACCGGCTCCAGTTATCAGAAGCGCACCTACCAGGGCGTCCCGCTGCTGTTCGGCGTGGATTCCTACAAGATCGCCGATGCCGTGCGCATCACCTGGCCCAATGGCCTGATCCAGAACGAACCCGAGCAGCCGGTCGACAAACCCCTCGAAATCCAGGAACAGCAGCGCCTCTCCGGCTCCTGCCCCATGATCTTCACCTGGGATGGCGCCAAGTTCCGCTTCATTACCGACGTGCTGGGCGTAGCGCCGCTGGGCGCTGCCTCGGGCGATGGCAGTTACTTCCCCGTGGATCACGACGAATACGTGCAGATTCCTGGCGAAGCCTTGCAGGCCGTGAACGGGCGCTACGAAATCCGAATCACCGAGGAATTGCGCGAAGTTTCCTATCTCGACCAGGTGAAACTGATCGCGGTCGATCATCCGGCGTCAGTCGAGATCTTTACCAACGACAAGTTCAAATCGCCGCCGTTCCCCGAGTTTCGCCTGTTTGGTGTGAAGCGGCGCATCTATCCTGTGCGCGCGCAGGATGACGCAGGCCGCGACGTGCTGCCGCGCCTGCTGCACCGCGACCGCACTTATCCGGATGGCTTCCGCCGCGACTACCTGGATGTCGCCGAGCTGCATCGCCTGGATCTGGATTTCGGCACGGTCGCGCCGGCGAACCGCGCCGTCCTGATCCTCAACGGCTGGGTGGATTGGGCCGACGGCAGCACCTTCATGGCCGCCTCGCAGGCGAAGAAAGATTTGGTGCTGCCCTATTTGCAGGTGAAGGACGCCGCCGGGCAGTGGAAGACCGTGATCGAAGATATGGGGATTCCGGCAGGCAAACCCAAGACGATTTCGGTGGATCTTACGGGCAAGTTTCTCTCGGCCTCGCGCGAGGTGCGCATCGTCACCAACCTCTGCGTATATTGGGACGAGATCTTCCTCAGCGAAGACACCGGCGCGCCGCCCGTGCGCCTGACCGATATGCAGGCGGAATCGGCCGGCCTGCAATTCCGCGGTTTCTCCACGCCTGTGATTCATCCGCAGCGCAAGCAGCCCGAGGGCTTCGACTACGCGCGGTGGATGCCGGTATCGATGTGGAATCCCACCAAGGGACTTTATACGCGCTACGGCGACGTGCTGCCGCTGATTCAAGCGATCGACGACCGCCTGGCGATTATGGGATCGGGCGACGAACTGCGCCTGCTGTTTCCGGAGCGTGCAGCCGGGCCGTTGCCTGCCGGATGGAAGCGCGACTTCCTGCTCTTCGTGGACGGATGGGCCAAGGATGCAGATGCCAATACGGCCTACTCGCAGACCGTGGAGCCGCTGCCGTTCCACGCTATGTCGCAGTATCCATATAAGAACGGCGAGCACTTCCCGGACGACGCGGCGCACCGGCAATACCGCGAGCAATACAACACCCGCCCGGCGCTGCGGTTGATACGGCCGCTGACGGATTAGGCGCAATGCTGTTCACTTAATGATGTTTCGGTGGGGCAGACGATCGTTTTTCATGTCGTCTGCCAGCGCTCTCCGAAGGCGGCAGACCACGAAGTGCGATGGTCTGCCCCACCAAAGTGAACAGTATTGATATTAGGCGGGCAGGTCTTTTGGCCTGTCGCTGCTGGTGAAGACAACGCTTCGCAGATGTTCTTCCGGCGCGGAGTACAGTGCGCGGAATGCTCCCCACTTGGGCATGTAATAGACCACCGAGCCGAAGGGGGTCCTGCGGTTGAAACGAATGCGGACCATGCGGCCCTTATACCACCAGACCGGCTCGACCGCTGCGACGTGTTCGAACGGCACGCGCGCCTCCCGCCAGTAGTTGGCCACTACCAGTTCCCGGCCGCGGTAACCAACGAGTTGCAAGTGTACGGTGAGCCAGGCGAGGAGCACCGTGGCGATCAGCACGAACCAGACGATGAACTGGAAATCGGACCGGATGGAGATGCGGCCCATCGTGGCGTAGACCCATATGGGCACGCCGATGAGCGCGCCGAGCCATAGGGTCGGCATCACCACCTTGCTCATGAACGTCGTGATGACGCCGGATAGCCATACCGTCTGCTCAGTCGCGGAGGTCATATTGTGGGACACGGTCGAAAACGGGGCGGCCTGAGAGGCCGCCGCAGGCCGAGGGCCTGCCCCACAAGGCCCCTCAGTTACTGACTCCCGTACCGGTGATGCTGACCTTTTGGGCCATCCCCGAAGCATCCGTGATCGTCAATGTCCCAGTGTAATACTCGGCGCCCTGTGGGAAGAACTTCACCGTAAGGGTACAATTCGCACCCGCCGCCAGGGTCGCCGGACACGGGTTGCCCAACCGGTAGACCGCCGGTGCCTTGAGAGTCACGGCGATGCCGGCCGCGGCGATCCCCGGATTCGAAACCGTAACCGTGAGGGACGCGGGGAGGCCGCCCGCATTCACGTTCCCGAAATTCAGCGCCGTTGGAGACACCGCTACCAGTGTACCGATGCCGGTCAGATGCACACTCTTCGCGGCGGAAGAGGCGAAGTTGAAAGCCACCGATCCGGTTCTGGTTCCGGTCGCGGTCGGCGAGAAAGTTACGGTCGCCACGCAATTCTGGCCGGCAGGCAGCGTACCCGGGCATGTGTTCGTCTGGGAGAAGTCGCCGCTGGGGGCGATATTGGTAATCGTCAGCGGCGCGGTGCCTATATTGTTCAGGGTCACGGTTTGGGAAGCGCTCGGGGTTCCCACCACGGTATCGGAGTACGACAGGCTGGCAGCCGAGATCGTCCCATCCGGCGTCGGCGTCTTGGCGGGAGCCGCAAACAGGCCCATCGGCAAGTTGAACTGGTCAGTGCCCAGGCAGCATGTCCCGAACGCAGTCCAGGCATCCGCATACATGTCGTCGAATTGCGCGACACGGTTGTCGTGCGAATCCGCCACGTAAATCGTCCCGGACGCGTCGACATACAAGCCATAGGGGTTGATGAACTGGCCGACTCCCCCGCCGAAGCTGCCCATCGTTGTAAAGTTGGTGCCGGACATGTCATCCGTGCGCATGACGTGGGCAAAATACCAGTCCAGAATATAGATCCTGCCAGTGCCGTCCAGACTAATGGCCACTGGGGCGCCCAACTGATCGGCCCCGGCGATGACGCCGCTAAAGGTGGTCCAGTTCGTACCGGCGATGTTGTCCATGCGCACGATGCGGGCATTGTTCATGTCCGCGACATAGATCTTGCCGGACGAATCCACCGCGACGCCTTCCGGCGAGGCGAATTGGCCGGTCCCGCTGCCGGCGGCGCCATAGGCCGCCCAGCCGTCGCCGGCCATATCGGCGACCCGCACCACGCGGTTGTTGCCGGTGTCCGCGACGTAGATCTTTCCGGTGGAATCGACGGTCAGGCCGGTAGGATTGTTGAACTGCAGGTTACCGGAGCCGCAGGCGCCGAGCGCGATCCAGTTCTTGCCGGACATGTTGTCGATCCGCACAACCCGGCAGTTGACGCTGTCAGTGACGTAGATCCTCCCGGAGGCATCCACCGAGATGTCATAGGGACCCTGGAACTGGTTGGTTCCGGCGCCAGTCTTGCCAAACGTAATCCAATTAGCGCCGGTCATGTCGTCCATGCGTACGATCCGGTTGTTGGAGGTGTCGGCGACATAGACCGGCTCGTAGTCCGTATTCACGAAGGTGCTGCCGCCAGAGATCGAGCCCGTGCCAAGCGGGCTGCTCGATCCGGCCAGTACCTGCACGGTAGACCCTGTGATCGCTTGCGC
This sequence comes from Bryobacterales bacterium, assembly GCA_003166475.1. Taxonomy (GTDB): domain Bacteria; phylum Acidobacteriota; class Terriglobia; order Bryobacterales; family Bryobacteraceae; genus Bog-159. The sequence continues at coordinate 11,972 of PMVV01000489.1, forward strand.
CTGGCCGCTCTGGGTGAGGGTTCCGGTAAAGCTGCCCGAGAACGAGTAATCGTATGTGGTGTGTCCACCCCTCCCGCCACCGGAGGCTGTCTCTGTTAATGTGCCGGACGTCAGGTTCCCGTTCACCACGGTCAGGCCGTCGTTGGATTGGATGGTCAGGCTGCCGCCCGTGCAGATCCAAAGCGCCGAATAGGTGCCAGGCGGAAGGGCCGTGGCCGGACAATTCAGGGCGATGGTCCCACTTGGGCTGGCAACCGTGGCGCCGGCCAGCACTAAGTCTGTGCCCAGCGTGACCGTGCCGCCCGCGTCGGTGAAACTGAACTGTTGTGCCGGCGCCGCGTAAGACGCCACAATCATAAACGCCAAAACTCTGAGATTGGTACCCATTCTTCTCCCTCGTTACCTGAAGATGTGAGAACAGAGACGCCACCCACCCCGAGCGCCTGTCCTCTGGTGCAGATTTCTGCCATTATGGCATCGCGATTTTTCCCGCGTCAAGCGTTTTGTGGATGGAACGGTACGGTACTGCCCCTGGACATGGGCGTACAATCGAAATCATGTACACGCTTCGTTGCTTGATCGCCGCGGCCCTGACGACGGCCGCTCTACAGGCCGCCGACGCACCCTCCGCATCCGGCGTCGATCTCAAGGCCATGGATACCACGGTGAATCCATGCCAGAACTTCTATCAGTACGCCTGCGGCGCATGGCGGAAAAACAATCCGATTCCGGCAGATCAATCACGCTGGGCGCGCTTCAATGAACTGGCCGAGCGCAACCTGGCAATCGAGCGCGGCATTCTGGAGAAGGCGGGGGACTCGCAGATCGGCGATTTCTATGCCGCCTGCATGGACGAGCCGGCCATCGAGCGCAAGGGCATTCAGCCTATCGAGCCGCTGCTGAAGCAAATCGACGCGCTAGCTTCCAAGCGGGAATTGGCGGGCGAGATGGTCCTGCTGCACAAGGCTGGGGTGCGCGCACTTTTCAGTTTCCGCGTGAGCCCAGACGATAAGAAATCGGACCAGGAGATCGCGCACGTGGATCAAGGCGGGTTAGGCCTGCCGGACCGGGACTATTATCTGAAGACGGATGCCCGCTCGGTGGAGCTGCGCAAGCAGTACGAAGAGCACATTCACGCCCTGTTCACACTGCTGGGGAAGGCGCAAGGCGCCGGCGGCGATCCCGCGGCCGAAACCCGCGCCGTGATGGATTTCGAAACGGCGCTGGCGAAAGCGTCCATGGATCGCGTGGCGCGGCGGGATCCGGCGAACACCTATCACAAGATGACCGTGGACGACCTGGCGCTGCTCACGCCCGAGTTCGAATGGAAGCATTACCTGTCCACGATCGGCATTCCGCCGGTGGAATCGCTGGACGTGGTGGCGCCGGATTTCGTGAAGGCGCTGGATGCAACCATCGCCAACACCAGCCTGGCGGACCTCAAGACATATTTGCGGTGGCACGTAATCGCAGCGCACGGCGATATGCTGCCGCGCGCGTTTGACGAAGAGGACTTCCGCTTTAACGAGCATATTCTGCGCGGCACCAAAGAGATGCCGCCGCGCTGGAAGCGTTGCGTGCGGGCCACCGATCGCGCGTTGGGAGAGGCGCTGGGCCAGGAGTTCGTGAAGGCGGCGTTCAACGGCGCCAGCAAGGAGAAAGCCTTGCAACTGGTGGGCGAGATCGAGATGGAGATGCGCAAGGACATCGACAATGCCGTCTGGATGACGCCCGCCACCAAGCAACAGGCGTTCGAAAAGCTGCGCGCGGTGGCCAACAAGATCGGCTACCCGGAGAAATGGCGGGACTACAGCAGCGTGAAGGTCGCCCGCGACGACTACTTCGGCGACGTGCTGCGTGCATACGACTTCGAGTTGCGGCGCAACTTCGGCAAGATCGGCAAGCCGGTGGACAAGTCGGAGTGGGGCATGACCCCGCCCACAGTGAACGCCTACTATTCGCCGAACATGAACAACATCAATTTTCCGGCGGGCATTCTGCAGCCACCTTTTTACAATCCGCGGGCCGGCGATGCGGTGAACTATGGCGGTATTGGCGCGGTGATCGGACACGAGTTGACGCACGGGTTCGACGATGAGGGGCGCAAGTACGATGGCGCGGGCAATTTGCGCGACTGGTGGACGGCGGAGGATGGCAAGGCGTTCGAGGCGCGCGCCGAGTGCATTGTGAAAGAATACAATGGCTTCAGCCCGGCGCCGGATGCGCATGTAAACGGGAAGCTGACGCTGGGCGAAAACGCCGCGGATAACGGGGGCATCCGCCTGGCATATACGGCGCTGATGGACAGCCTGGCGAATCATATGCCGGGGAAGACAGACGGCTTCACTCCGCAGCAGCAGTTCTTCCTGGGCTACGCGCAAATCTGGTGCGAGAATACGACGGAGCAGTCGGCGCGCATGCAAGCGGCTACCAACCCGCATTCGCCCGGCGAGTTTCGCGCCAACGGGGTGCTGCAGAACCTGCCGGAATTTCAGGAGGCCTTCTCATGCAAAGTGGGCGATCCGATGGTGTCGGCCGATCCGTGCCGCGTCTGGTAGGGTTACTGCCGCCGGCTTTCAGCCGGCGAGCCGCCTTAAAGGCGGCTGCGGGCAAGATTGCCCGCCAATGGTAGTGTCCGCGGCATTGATCCTAGCCGCCGGTTGGTGCGCCCTTGCGCAAACACCGCCGCCGTTTCAAATCCGCGTGGAGACCAACGTGGTGATGGTGCGGGTGGTGGTGCGCGATGCGAAGGGCCGCCCAGTGGCTGGCCTCCGCAAAGAGAACTTCCGGGTGTCCGACAGCGGCAAGCCGCAACAGATCACGGGGTTCGCGGTGGAAACCGGCAATGCGGGAGCGTCCGCGGCTGTGGCGGCTCCAGCGGCCCCGAACCCGCCGCCTGGAACCGCGACTGCCCCTGCCACGCCCGTCCCGCAGCGCTTTGTGGCGCTATATTTCGACGATCTGCACATGGAAGCCGGCGCCGTCGGGCAGACCCGTGACGCAGCATGGCGGTACATCTCGACGAAGCTGCGGCCCGACGACCGCGTGGCCCTATTCACTTCGTCCAACACGTCCAAGCGGGGCATCGTTGACTTCACCGACGACCGCGTGAAACTGCACGACGCGTTGTTCCGGCTGGCGCCGCATTCCCGCACGAATCCCCAGACAAACCAGTGTCCGTCCATCGGCGAATACCAGGCTTACCTGATCGCGGTGCGGCAGCAGAGCGACGCTCTGGAGATTGCGGTTGAGGAAGGTTACTCCTGCCATTGCAAAGGCATCAACGAGACGGGTGAATGCCGCAACAGCGAGAGGGTTCAGGCGCAGGGGTCGGCCGATCAGATCTGGGGGTTGGCGGACAGGCAGTCGCAGGACGCATTGGATGTCATGGATGGGGTGGTTAACCTTCTGGCGGCGCGGCCTGGACAACGCACCCTGGTGTTGGTTTCGTCCGGCTTCCTCACTGCCACGCGCGAGAAATCGATTGACGCGCTGATCGACCGGGCGCTGCGCCGGAACGTTGTGGTGAATGCGATTGACGCCGCGGGATTGTTCACCAAAACGTACCACAACCCGATCCTCATGGCGCGCCCGGATCTGGATAGGGAAAAGTTCAGAGTGGAAAACGAGGCGGTGAGCGTGCAGCGGGATGTGCTGGCGGCACTGGCCCAAGGGACGGGAGGCACGTTCTTCCACAACAGCAACGATTTCGACGACGGCCTGCGGCAGACCGCCCAAGCCCCCGAGGTTTACTACGTGCTCAGCTTCTCGCCGCAGGACGTGAAGCTGGACGGAAGGTTCCACCCGCTGAAGGTCACTCTCAACACCGGCGATGGCTGGGATATCAAGGCGCGGCGCGGGTATTATGCCGATACCACGCTGGCCGAGAAGAATCCCACAAAGACCGAACTGGAAAGCATGGTCTACTCGCAGGACGAACGGCAGGACCTGCCGGCCACGGTTACGGCGCAAGTGGAACAACCGGGCGGCGGGGCGCCCGCCCTTACCGTGAAGATTCACGTGGATATCGGTGCGGTCGAGTTCCGCAAGGAAGCCGACCGCAGCGTCGACACTCTAACCTTCGACACAGCGGTGTTCGATCGCGATGGAAAGTACGTTGCGGGAAAAGAATCGTCGCTGGATTTCCGGCTGACGGACGCCAAGCTGGAAGAACTGGCGAAGTCCGGCATCAATGCGCAAACCAGCTTTCGCGTGGCGCCGGGCACGTACAGGGTTCGCGAGGTGGTGCGGGACACCGGGTCGAAGAAGACGTCGGCGCTGAACTGCAACGTCGAGGTGACCGCGTCGGCGCCGATCCAAACGGCTGTTTCGACGGAGCCCGCCGCGCCCAAGAAGGAGACCGAGAATCAACCCTTGCTTCGCACCGAAATAGCGCCGGTTGGGCCCGCGCCGGGCGATTTGCCGCGCGAAACAGTGTTGCTGGCGGCCTTCAAGCGCAAGATCCGGCAGGTCCTGACGCAGATTCCCAATTACACTTGTCTCGAAACCGTCCAACGCTCAGTCCAGAGGCCGCGCGCGAATGCTCTCAGCCCCATCGACATCGTGCTTCTGGAGGTTTCCACGGTGGGGGACAAGGAGTTGCTGGCCTGGCCGGGCGCGCGCCGGTTCGAGGAGGGAAACGTGTCCTCGTTTGCGAGCGGCGGGATGATCGGCAGCGGCGTTTTTGCGTCGCACGCCCGTAACGTTTTCCTGGTCGAGACCACCACGATGCAGTATCACGGGGACGAAGAAGTATCGGGACGTATGCTGGCGCGCTTCGACTTTCGTGTGCCGGAGTCCTGGAGCGGCTACCAGATCCAGGCCAATGGCGCCTCGGCCAAGGTCGGCACAACCGGCTCGTTTTGGATAGACCCCGCTTCGCTCGAACTGGTTCGCATGGAAGTGCGGGCCGACGATATACCAGCCGCGATCGGAATCGAACGGACTGAAACGGACATCGACTACGCACCGGTGCGCATTGGCGATTCCGATATCCTGCTCCCTCAGGCCGCCAAAATACTCGTGGCGCTGCCCACCGGAGAGGTGCGCCGGAACGATATCCAGTTCTCGCACTGCCATGAATACCTTACCGAGTCGACGATCCGCTTCGACATGCCGGACACCGCCCCAGCGCCGCCGGCGCAGCAACGGCAGACGGTCGACTTGCCCGCGGGCCTTACTGTATCCATCGAGCTGGATACCGCCGTCGATTGCGCCACGGCGCATATCGGAGATCTCCTGCGCGGCCATGTTACGAGCGACGTACGCCGCAAAGGCAAAACGATCATCCCCAAAGGCGCTATCGCTACCGGCCGTGTCCGGGGACTTGTGCGGTCGCGCGCGCCTGGGCCTGCCGTCGACCTGACCATCGAGATTGCGGAGCTGGAGTGGGAAAACTCGAGGGCGCAATTCTATGGCGAACTGCTGCCGCCGGCGTCCGCGCGGGACCGTGAGAATGCGTCGCTCAGTCTCCCCAGTATCAATGGCGGAGTGCCCGACCTGGTTACATCTGCTGGCAACGTCACGGAGACGGTTCACGCGCCGCAGATTCCCGGCACCGGCGTTCTACACCTGACGGGGAAGCAGTTACGCATCGCTGCCGGCTTTCGGATGGATTGGCGGACGTGGGAACCGAACCAGCGGGTGAAAAAGCCAAAGTAGACCGCTCTCCGCGGTTACTTCGCCTGGATCTCTTCGATGTACTTCATCAGATTATGAATGCGGACGCCGCCCATATCGGGGTTCGGACCCATGTGGTGGAATAGGCTGCCCCAGATCGGCATATCCTTCGACCCATGCGCGACCGGCCCCTCGGCCTCACCATTAATGACCTGCTGCACGTGGAGTTCGGGGAATTTGCCGCCGTTCTTCCTGGAGATTTGGGTTAAATCCGAGAGGGGCGCCTTGAGCGCGGCGGCGGCGGGGCCATCGCCTTTACCGGTGGTCCCATGGCAGACGGCGCAATACTCCCGGTAGAGATCCTTGCCCGCTAAGGACTGGGTCGCGTGGACCGGCACCTTTTTTACGGCGGGGGGCGCCTCCTGCGGCTGGGCCGCCCCGATGCCGAGGCCGATCGGCAGCAAGCCAAGAATCACGCTCGCGGATGCGATTAAGGATTTCATGCCCATATGATATGTCAAATGTCACCACAGCGGAAGCGGGCTACCGAGCCGCGCACGTCAGTGAGCGGTCTAGCGGTCTACCGGTCCCGCGGCAAGTCGCGCCGCGCCACTCGCGAAATCGCGTGCACCAGCTTCCGGTAAGGCAGGTTGTCGAAGGACTCGATGGGCAGCCATTCGCCGTCCCGCCAGCTCGAATAATACCAGCGCGCCAACAAGGCCAGGTACTCCTGGCGTTCGCGCATGGTGAGTTGGCGCACGGGCATCGCACCGAAGACATCCCGCAACTTGCCGTCGAGCGAGACCGGCTTGCCTTCCTGGACCTCGAAGCTGAGACGCTGCGGAGTCTGCCACTGCCCCTCCCGCACGATCCAAAGCTCCACAGCGTTGGGCGCCGCGGAAGATGTGATCGCCACGCCATGCAGCCGGCCGATATCGTGCGCCAGTTCGTCCCGCAGCTTCAGGACCTCCTGGACCTTCTCGAAACGCTTGTGCTGCCGGGCGGCTTCTTCGAACATCATCTCTTCGCTGTAGCGGTCGCGCGCGCGCCCGATGATGTCGAGCAGCGAGTGGCCGCCGGTCTTAAGGAACTCCGCCACGCGGCCGGTTTCGTGCAGATACTCGTCCGGCCCCACCACCTGCTGGCACGGACGCAAGCACATGCCCATCTCGCCGTAGATGCAGCCGGGGTGCTCGGGCGAAGGCGTCAGATCCTCCTGGCAGCGCCGCAGTTGAAACAGGTCCAGGAACTGCGACTCGAACTTCTCGGCCGAGGCGCGGCTGCGGAAGGGACCGCAATAGAGCGCGGGCGCGCGCCCGAGATGGGTGGTGAGCTGGCTGCGCGGAAACTCGTTGGCGATCACCAGCTTGATGTAAGTGGGCATGCGCAGCTTCAGCAGATCGAGGTAGGTCTTGGGGAAATACCGGCGCGCCAACTCGTACATCAGGACGGCGGATTCAAAGGCCGAGCCGGTGAGCTGGTACTCGATGCGCCGCACCGTGTGACGGAGGTTTAGCAGGCGCGACGGCCGCTCGCGCTCTTTGAGCAGGCGCACCAGGCGGCGCCGCAGGAGCGTGGTCTTGGCGAGATAGGGATCGCCTGTGCGCGGCCAAAGCAGGAAGACGGCGGGACTGTTGGGAACCTGTGCAATGGCTTCGTCGAGGCCGGAAAGATCCTCGGAAACCTCGATCGGCGTCATCACTGGAACCATTGTCGCGCAGAGTGGCTGCGCGAGAGCAGCGGTACCGTCGGCCGGCGATTTTACAACCGGGTGCTTGCCATGCCGCGCGAATAGAGGTCCGATAGTTGTTATGGGCGAGTTTACAGCGTTTCTCATTCCGAGCTTGCGGCGCCAAGCCTTGGCAGCCGCGATGATCTTCGCCGGCGCTGCTATGGCCGCCGGCCAAACGGAAAACGTCCTGCACGTTTTCCAGGCCGGTAACGACGGATATTTTCCAGAGACTTACCCCGTGGTCCTGGACAGCGCTGGCAATCTTTATGGCACGACAACGTATGGCGGCGGGGGGAACTGCACGTTCGACGTCTACACCGGCTGCGGCATGATCTACGAATTGACACCGAGCCCATCCGGCGGCGCCTGGACTGAAAACATAATCTGGCAATTCCAAGGCGGCGTCGACGGCGGCATCCCCGGAGGGCTGATGGTGCGGGACGGCAAGGTGTATGGCGAGGCGGGCATAGGTGGCGGCGGCGCCTGCGCGACTGGCTGCGGCTACATCTTTGGGCTGACGCCGCCAGCCACGGCGGGCGGTTCGTGGACGAAGACGTCACTCTACGAGTTCCCCACCCTCGACGCGCAATGCGGCCTTACCGCCTTCGATTCCGCGGGCCGTTACTACGGCGTGGCCGGTTCCCCTAACGGGAACGGCAGCGTCTGCGAAATGACACCACCGCGAACCGAGGGCGGCTCATGGACCGAACGCATTCTCTACGTCTTCAAGGGCGTAGCTCCCGGGCAAAGCTTCGGCGACGGCTCCGGCCCCTTGGGCGTGACCCTCGACTCCCAGGGGAATCTTTGGGGCGCTACCATAAATGGCGGATACTGCCAGCGCTTTGAGGGTGGAAGTTGTTTCGGCGCCATTTTTCGTCTCGCACCGCCTTCGACGCCGGCTGGCGATTGGACCGAAAACGTGGTCTACCGGTTCAGCAACGACGATCAGAACCCCACCTCCGGAGTGGTTCTGGACAAGACGGGCGCGCTATATGGCATCACCTATGTCGAGGCCTATAAGTTCTCCGGCGGCGCTCTTACGGTTATTGGCAGCTTCTCGGACCTTCCCCCCAACGGCTACGCTCCAACCGGCGGGGTGATTCTGGACCGCGCTGGAAATGTGTACGGCACGACTGGCGCGGGTGGTCAGTTCGGCAAGGGAACAGTCTACGAACTGACGGCGCCCACTTACACACAAACGACTCTGCACAGTTTTGCCAGCGGCGCAGACGGTTGGAATCCCGAAGGACCCTTGACGTTCGGCCCGCATGGCGGGCTTTTCGGCACTACCCAGATCGGCGGCAATGCGGGCTGCACCCAGTTTGAATCGGGCGGCACCGGTTGCGGGACGGTGTTCGAGATCGTTCGTTAGCGGGACCGCCGCAGGCCGGGGGCTCGGCCACGCATAGGCGTTAAAATAAGGCGTTCCACAGCCGACACGGGCCGCGTACGATCCGCCCTGTCCATGTCTAGGTTCCGAACTTCCCAGAACGGGACTTAACTGGCCAATCTTC
>PMVV01000369.1 GCA_003166475.1 Bryobacterales bacterium
GCCGGATCGCCTCCCACGGCCGCGGAACTTCTCCGGCGTTATGCGACAGGCCACGGTTTGGCGGCCATCGACGAACTGTTGCGGGAGTGGGAGATCTGGTCGGCGGACCTGCTGGAGACCTACATTTCGTATCCGGTGCTGGCATANNTGGCGCAGATTGTGAATGCGCCGCCGCGCACGCCGCAGCCGGATCGCCTGCCCGCGCAGGCCTTGGAGCAATTCAAAGCGGGGCTGGCGGCGGCCGGGATCGCGCCCACCAATGCCGCGGAGTTCGACGCCAAGTTGGCGCAGGCGCGGCGCCTTTATGAGCCCTACGTATTTGCGCTGGCCGAGCGGTTCCTATTGAGCCCGGCCACCTGGATGCGCGTTTCCAACGCATTCGACAACTGGCGCACCAGCGCCTGGGAGCGCAGTTCCAGCGGCCTGGCGCAGTCGCTGTTCGACGATGGCGGCGACGTGCATACGTAATGGGACTTCGGGTACGAGAATGTTGTTTGACAAATGGCGCAGTCGCGTTATTATTTGAGTTACTCCCCCGATAGAAGATCCCTGAAGATCCACGATGCTCGACACCGTTATCCTCAATACCGAACTGCCCGGAATCGAAAAGCACGCGCAAGGTAAAGTGCGCGACGTGTATCGCGTGGACGGACAATTGCTGATTGTCGCCACCGACCGCATTTCGGCGTTCGACTACATCCTGCCCACCGGCATACCGGATAAAGGCAGAGTCCTCACGCAACTTTCCATTTTCTGGTTCAACTTCCTGCGCGATGTGACGCCCACGCATTTCCTCACGGCCAATGTGGACGAATATCCGGCGCCGCTGCGGCAATTTCGCAGCCAACTGGAAGGCCGCTCCATGCTGGTGAGGCGCGCGCAGATGGTCGAGGTGGAATGCGTGGCGCGCGGCTATCTGGCCGGATCGGGCTGGAAGGAGTACAAGGCGCAGGGCACGGTCTGCGGCATCCCGCTGCCCGCCGGATTGCGCGAAAGCGACCGGCTGCCCGCGCCCATCTTCACGCCGTCCACCAAGGCGCAGAGCGGCCACGACGAGAACATCTCCTTCGAAGCGATGTGCGCGCTCGTGGGCGCGGAATTGGGCGCGCGTTTGCGCGATCTCACGCTGCGCATCTATTCGCGGGCGGCGGCCTACGCCGAGACGAAAGGCGTAATCATAGCCGATACGAAATTCGAGTTTGGCTTCGTGGACGGCGAACTGGTGTTGGGCGATGAAGTGCTGACGCCGGATTCGTCGCGCTTCTGGCCCGCGGAAACCTACCGGCCCGGAGGCCCGCAGCTTTCATACGATAAGCAGTACGTGCGCGATTACCTGGAATCCATCCAATGGAACAAGAAGCCGCCCGCGCCGCCGCTGCCGGACGACGTCGCGGATAAGACCAGCGAGAAGTACCGGCTGGCCTACCGCGTGTTGACTGGCAAAGAGCTATGAACTGGCTGGACATCGTGTTGCTGCTGGTGCTGGCGGGATCGGTGGTGACCAGCTTCTCTACGGGCTTGACGCGTGAAGTGGTGGGGCTGTTTTCCATGATCGCGGCGCTGGTGCTGGCCATCTGGTTCTACGGCACCGCGGGGTCGTTTCTGCAGCCATACGTCAGTTCGCCAGGCGTCGCCAATTTCTGCGGCTTCCTGATGGTGTTCTGCGGCGTGCTCATCCTGGGCGCCATTGTGGGCCGCGTGCTGCGGCGGATGATGAAGGTCGTGGGGTTATCGTTCGTAGACCGCCTGCTGGGCGCGTGTTTCGGCATCGTGCGGGGAGTGCTGATCTCCATCGCCGTGGTCCTGGCGCTGCTGGCGTTCACGCCGGGCAAGTCTCCGCCGGATGCGGTGGTGCACTCACGGGTGGCCCCGTACGTGATCGATGCGGCGCGGGTCTGCTCCGCAGTCGCGCCGCGCGAGTTGAAAGACGGATTTCGGAAGAGTTACGAGCAAGTGAAGACGATTTGGGGCAACGCCCTGAAAAAGGGCATTCGGGGATTGCCGGATGCGGGGAAGAAGGCATGAAATGAAAGAGACATTCGAAGCGCTGGTGGAGCATCTGGTAGGCAACGGCTTCTTTCTCGAAGAGGTAGTCGAACTACTGGAGAAGACCCTGATCGAAAGGGCGCTGGCGCGCACCGGCGGCAACCGCTCGGCCGCCAGCAAGTTGCTGGGGATTCATCGCAACACGCTGCAGCGGAAAATGGCGGAGTACCATTTGGGCACGCATAAGGCGCGGCGCAAACCCGTGCGTGCGGAGTCCCGCGCGCGCGCCAAGGCCGCCACCGCGTGAACCGCGTGGATCTGCTGGTCTTCGATCTGGACGGCACGCTGATCGATTCCAGGCGCGATCTGGCAAACGCCGGAAATGCCGCGCGCGGCCACATGGGCATGCCGCCGCTGGAGGATGAGCGCGTTTGCTCCTACGTGGGCAATGGAGCGCCGGTGCTGGTTCGCCGCCTCCTGGGCGCGGAGGCTACCGAAGCGCAGGTTCAGGAAGCTCTCGAATTCTTCATCGAGTATTACGGCGAGCACAAGCTGGATTACACCACTCTTTACCCCGGCGTGCGGGAAGCGCTCGACCGGCTGCGGGACGCGGGAGTGCGGATGGCCGTGCTGACCAACAAGCCGGTGAGGATCAGCCGCGCCATCCTGGACGGCCTGGGCGTCGGCGGGCATTTCCGGCAGGTCTATGGCGGCAACAGTTTCGATTTCAAGAAGCCGCACCCCATCGGGATCGATACTCTCATCGCGGAATGCGGCGCCTCACGGGAACGCACCATGATGGTGGGGGACAGTTCCGTGGACATCCAGACGGCGCGCAATGCGCACGTGAAATCCTGCGGCGTGACTTACGGGCTACAGCCCGAGACGCTCGAGGCCGTGCCGCCGGATCTGCTGGTGGACCGCATGGAAGATCTGGCGGAGTGGGTGATCGGGCCGGTGGGGAGAGGCTGAAGCCTGCGGCCAACGCCCACTGTAACGTTTTGGGCAAAGAGGGCGGGTCTGGAGACCCGCCGCAGGCGTGGACGCCCGCCCCACTACTTCTGCGAATAAGTCACGCTGACGGTGGTTCCCTTGTTGCCGGTTCCCACGGCCACCACCACCGTGCGCTTGTTGGCCGCATCTTCGGCAGAAACCAGACCGCCGGCGGATGCGCCGTTTTCGCTCGTGGTGCTGGCGTTAATGCGAAATCCGGCTTGTTTCAATCCCGTCTCATAAAACGCGACTACGTCCTTGGGAGCGTCCTGCGTCTGAAATTGGAAGCTGGCCGTGGTACCCTCTTTGGCGCTCAGGCTGAAGGTGCTGGCCGGCTTGGAATTCGGATATCCCGGAATCCACGCCGGCAAGGTCGCCTGGTTGGCCCCGATATTCAGCGACTCGGAGCCGGACTTCATTTGCAGGCTGCCGGTGCTGCCATCGCCGTGGGCCTCCAGGGTCACGGCATCCTTGCCATCCTCTTTGAAGGTGAACTTCCCGCGCTTCATTTCATCGAAGTTCACGGTCATGGTCTTTCCCGTAGACCTCTGGCGAATGGTGATGAGGCCTCGCCCGTCGTCGGTTGAAACCACTTCCAGATCCGGATTGGTCGCAGCCAGGAACTTCGCCGTGGCCAGCCCCGGATTGTTCCGCATCAAATCCGGATCGAGCCCGGCTTGCTTGGCTTTGTGGACCAGGAAAATACCGCCGCCGACCACGGCGATCCCGAACATCACAAACAATGCGAGCACGGCCACCAGGATCCAGACTATCGGGCTGGTCTTGCGCGGGACGGCTGCGGCATTGGGCGCAGCCTGCGGTGCGACCGCCGCCGAAGGCGCATCGCTCGACTTGGCGCGAGTGCCGCATGCGACGCAAAACTCCCCGCTCACTTGCGCGCCGCAATTCTGACAAAAAGCCATATTTCCTCCGTTCCAGTTCACTCTAGCATGGGCGGGTTTGGAGGGCGAACCGGCGAGCCGAAAAAAGCCTGGACATCACCATCCGTATAGACGTATAATGATGCTATGAGCGTCAAGTTCCAAATTACGCTGCCCGGCGACCTGGCGGTGGAGCTGAAGCAAGCAGCCTCCCGCGAAAAGCTGCCTCTTGCGCAATTCATCCGCGAAACAATGGTGATTCGGCTGCGTCAACCGAGAGCTGCAAGCGGCGGCGATCCATTCGCGTCGATCACCGGCTTGGTGGACGCTCCAGACACGGACCTGTCGGAGAGCGTCGATGAGATCCTTTACAAATGACCGCGTTTGTCGACACCAGTTTCTATATTGCCCGCGTCATGCCCCGCGATCAGTGGCATGAAGAGGCTTTGCGCGCCGTGCGGCCCGGCATCACTTTCTTCACTTCGGCGTTCGTCGTCAACGAGACGATCTCCCTGCTCCAGGCGCGCGGGTTCTTTTCCGCGGCGATCAGCTTTCTGCGCGAGGCCCGGCTCAGTCAGGACGTTTCGATCGTCTACCCGGATGCGGTGATGCAATCTGAAGGGTGGGACCTGTTTGCCCGATGGGGACCCGCGGGCGCGAACGCCATCGATTGTGTCAGCTTCGCGGTGATGCGCAAGCTGGCGATTCGGAAAGCGTTCACCTTCGATGAACATTTCCGCACCGCGGGTTTCGAGATTCTGCGTTAACGTGAAGGGGCGAGGCGTCTACCCCACACGAAGTAGGCGGTGCCCAGGGCGGCCGGGGCCAAGGAGATCCATTCGCTGACTCGCAAGGGAGAAAGCTCGCCTCCCTATCACCCAACTTCACTGGCCGCTCGCTTGAGCGTAGAGGTTCGCGATTATCCGCTTCGTCGCCTCAGATGCGAATGTGCGACGGAGCCAGGAACGGAGGTCCTCCTCGCTCTGTAACCCGATCGCTTCGCCCAACCTTACTCCCAATGAAAAGTCAGGCATAAAGGGGCTCCGAGGCGTCGCCGGCTCTTCGTCAACGAACACAGGATAGAGCGTCACGGGGTGGTGGACGCTGAATAGCGCGTAGCGGTAGTTGCCAAGGGCCGGCACTTTTATCACAAACCGATGATGGATTTCACTGCCAACCGACGAGGTCTCGACGACGGCCTCCAGGATTCCCTTAGTCTTCTCGCCTAGCAAAGCGGCTTGCGATCTTAGAATCGCAGCAGGCGTAACGATCGAGGCGATCCCCAGGTCCGATGGCCAAAGGTCTTCATTCAATTCCGGCATAAAGGCTCTCAGAGCTCCAGTCCGAACAGTATTGGAAGGTGGTCGGATCCCACGGATTTGTCGGGGCGGCCATTCGCCGAGAGGAGAGAAACGGCCCCGGCGCGCGTAACGATCTCTATCCCGGTTGTCGACAGCCGGTCAACCAAGCTCGGGCGCAACAGCACTTGGTCAAACATATTCCAATAATAGCTCACGTGTTCGCTGGAATCGTAGAAGTATGTACCCGGTGGCGTTTCGTCGCGCTCTCCAAAGCATCCCCACATCGGATTGTAGAAGAACGGATACTGCTGGCCGCTAACTGTGCGCTGTCCTTGGAGTGCTTGAGCGCGCGCCATCGTTGCGTGAAAGCCCCCCGCTCCTACGACGCCGGCCTCAAACGGATTCATACTCAGATCGCCCACAACGACCGTTCGGGTGTGGCCGGCCCGACGTTCGACCTGCGCAATCATTTCCGCCCACTGCGAGCACGCGAGTATCTGGCTGCTTTCGCTTGAGTGAAGTTTGCTCGGCAGATGGAGGGCCGCAAGAACCACGTCTGTACACATTGGAAGCCTCAGATGGCGGACCGTATAACGAGTGCCGTCCTCCAAAGGATCGAGAAATTCAGATGGGAATCTCGTAAAGATCTTGATCGACTCTTCGGGCGCTTCGGCGCGGTTCGGTGCGTAACGAAAAATGGGGCGGTTCCCCTCATTAAGAGCGCCGAGCAGGTCCCCGACTTCTATGGCGCACTCCAAGAGGATCAACACATCGACATCCCTGGATCTCGCGAGTTCGCCGATGCGATGTTGAATCGGTCGTCGGTTTAGATTCCAGCAAAGGAATGTAATCACTGTTGTCGTACCGCAAGCCCGGCCTGTCTGCGTGGGCGCACGAACCATGCGGTGCCCAGGGCGGCGAGGGCCAGCGAGATCCACTGCGAGGTGTTCAGCGGGCCGCCGAAGGGGTTGGGCTGGTCGTGGTAGCGCACAAACTCCACCAGGAACCGGGCGGTGGAGTACAGGATCAGGTACAAGCTGATGATCGCGCCGGGCGCATGCTGCCGGCGGATGCGCCAGTAGAGGATGCCGAAGATGAGGAACTCGGCCGCCGATTCGTACAATTGCGTGGGATGCAGGCGGATGCCCAACGGCACGCCCACGAGTTGCTCCGCCAGCGGATTGGTGAAGGTGACGCCCCAGGGCAACTTGGTCGGCCGGCCCCAGCAGCAGCCGGCGGCAAAGCAGCCCAGGCGGCCAATGCAGTGGCCCAGCGCGATGCCGGGAGCGAAAATGTCGGCCGTGGGAAGCGCCGGCAGGTGGTGGTGGCGCATGTAGACCACGGCCACGATCAAGGCCGCGATCAAGCCGCCATAGAAAACACCGCCCGCCTGCAGGCTGGCCATGGAAAAGATCTCACCGGGATTGCGCACATAGTAGGGGATGTCGACCAGGAACATCATGATCTTGGCCCCCACGATGGCGCTGAGCCCGCAAAGAATGCCGAGGTTCACGACCGCGTCGCTATTGAGACCGGCGCGGCGCGCCAGGCGCGCGATCACGGACAGCGCCACCAGGAAAGCCAGCGCGACCAGCACTCCATAGGTCGATTGCGAGAAGCTTCCAAGATGAAAGAGCCGCGGAAACATCAGGCACCCGCCGGCTGGCGCTTGGGCCGCAACAGTTCCAGCACCAGCAAACCGCTGCCAATCACGATGCAGGAGTCGGCAATGTTGAAGGTCGGCCAGTGCAAGTCGCCGATGTAGAATTCCAGGAAGTCGGTAACACGGCCCCACAGGATGCGATCGAACAGGTTGCCGGCCGCGCCCCCCAGGATCAAGGCCAGACCCGTGGCCGTCCAGCGGTCCAGTCGCGAAGCTCGCCAGAGCAGTCCGGCCACCAGCAGCAGCGCGGCGGCCGAGAACACGATCAGCACCACGGTGCGCCACGCCGAGGTGGAATCGTTCATCAATCCGAAAGCCACGCCGCGGTTCTGCGAGTGTACGATATCGAAGAAGCCGGGGATCACCGGATGTACGTCGAAGGCGGAGACGTGCGCCTCGACCGCCGACTTGGTTGCGCGGTCGATGGC
>PMVV01000097.1:0-1472 GCA_003166475.1 Bryobacterales bacterium
CCGAGGGCCTGCCCCACGAAAAATCGGCGCTCGCTGCGAAGATTCCGACCAGTTGTAATACAAAGACAGGTTTTGGAATGACTACTCCGCCAGCTTCAAGATCATTCCCGTGTCCGTGGCCACCCACAGCGAGCCATTGCCCGCCGCCCGCAACATGGCTCGCACGGCGGTGGCGCGGTAATCCACGTCCATCTCCTGCCAGTCGCTCAAGTCGCCGCTCTTCAGGATTTTCAGCTTACGCGGGATGGGGGTGTGTTGCAGCTTACCCACCACTTCCACGCCCGCCAGGTAGCCGGTCCCGGATGGCAGCAGCAGCACATCGGTAACGGCCCGGTCCGTGGCGTTGTAGACGATGCCGCTCTTGCCCGTAGTGCCGTCGATCAGGTGGACCTCCGACGGCCACTTGAATGTGTCGGTGAATTCGATCAATCCGAGTCCCCGGCCATCGGGCAAAAACGACCCGCGCGTAATGCGGCCGAACATGGACGCAGTGGATGACTTCCACGTCTTGCCGCCATCCCGCGTGTCCAGCATGATCGACAAGTGCGGCCACTCCCGCCGCGTGGCCGTATCTTGGGCGTCCAGCCAATCGGGTTTGCCGGATTCGCCGGCGCGTGGCGGGGAGCTAAAGCCGTCGATGATACCGGCTTTGGCGGTCACAAAGGCGATGTTGTTGTAGACGGTGTACTCGGGGTCCGTGTGCGGTTCCGCCGCGGCGGCGATGGGCTCCCACGTCTTGCCGCCATCCTCGGTCTGGTACGCCAGTTTATGCGCGCCGATGGCGAAGCCGCGCGCTTCGTCGAGGAAATACACCTTCATCAGGAGTTTCGGCGACTTGGGCAATTCGTGCCACTCGCGTCCGGCGTCGACGGTCCGCCAGATCCCTTCCGGTGTGACCATCCAGCCCAGCTTGTCGTTCAGGAAAAAAAGCGAAATCGGGACATCCTTGATTTTGGAGACCGCCCAGTGCGCGCCGCTGTCGTCGGTGGTCAGGATAACCGGTTTCGAAGTGCCTTTGTCGTCCAGATACCCAGCCGCCACGCCGCGCGCGGCAGAAGGGAATTGCAGATCGTTGATCACCAGGGAAGATTTGTCTTTGTCGTAGAAGTAGGCGAGCTGCCACTTTGCAGCGGACAAAGAAAAAGAAGTCAGAAGACAGAAGACAGAAGTCAGAATAAAAGCTCGGGTTCGCCGAGGTTTGCGGTGCGGTACGATTTTCATAGCATCCTATCGCGGCAAGAAGCCGGCATTCCGGCTTCTGTTCTGTCTTCTGTCTTCTGTCTTCTATCTTCTCATCTGGGCCTTATCGGCCCCGACGACAACACCAGCTCGACATGATTTGCCGATTCCACCGCCGTCGGCGGCATGCGCGCCAGCACCAGCACACAGCCCACCTGTTCCCCCAGCGTGGTCAGCACCTCCATCTCGCTGCCGCTAGGCTGGTGCGGCATGCGGTGCTGCACGTTGATCAC
>PMVV01000097.1:1526-32837 GCA_003166475.1 Bryobacterales bacterium
ATGCCTTGCAGCACTTCCTGCAGGCTCAATTCGCGCACCATCAGGCGGCTGACCTTTTGAAAAAGCTGCAACTGTTGTTCGGTGCGTTGCAAGCGCGATTCGAGTTCCCTGGTCTTCGGCACGCTCCTATTATAGCTGTGGCGGCAAAATGCCCAAAATGAGTCCTTCGGTGGAAACCGGGCAGCCCGGCGAGGCGTGCCAGACGTGGCAAGTTCCGGAGTGCCCGTTCCCGATCGAGTGGTCCCCGGCCGTGCTGGAGGCGATTCGCGCGGCCGCTATGGACGCCTTCTTTTCGCTTCCGCATGGCGGCGCGGAGATCGGCGGAGTCCTGTGGGGCACGCGCGCCGGCGGCCGCGTGCGTATCCTGGAGGCACGACCGCTGGAGTGCGAGCACGCGCTGGGTCCAACGTTCACGCTTTCCGCCAAAGACCACGCGCGCCTGGCGGCATTGCTGGAGGAGGGCGGCCGCGATCTGCGCGCGTACGGTTGGGAGCCGGTCGGGTGGTACCATTCCCACACGCGCAGCGAGATCCTGCTGTCCGCGCAGGACGTGGAGATTCACAATCGGTACTTCCCCGACCCCTGGCACGTTGCGCTGGTGGTGCGCCCGCACGCCATGCGGCCGATGCGTGCCGGATTCTTCTTCCGGGAAGCCAACGGCTCGATCCATGCCGATTCCAGTTATCGGGAATTCCTATTGCAACCTGCCAGGGAGCCGGTGATGGAGCGGGCGGTTTCGCCTGCCACCGCGTCCCTGCCGCCAGAACCGGTCCCCGAGCGCGCCCCGCCGGCCAGCGTACCCGTCGCCACGCCCCCTCCCAAGGGTTCCCACCGGTGGCACTTGTGGGTTGCGATCGCGCTGGGCATGGCGGCGGGACTGGTCGGCCTCAAGATCGACTGGACACGCGCCTTTGCCGCCGATCGACCGCCTTCCGTTTTGTTGATGGCGTACGATCTCGACGGCCAGTTGCAGATTCGCTGGGACTGGACCGCGGAGCCGATTCGGTCCGCGGAGGCGGGGACCCTCGAGATCGCGGACGGCGCCACGCACACCGTGGTGGCACTCGAGAAACAGCGGCTGCGGAGCGGCACGGTCAGCTACGCCCGGATCGGCGCCCGTGTGGATGTGCGCCTGACGCTACGCCAAAATGGGGGAAAGATCCACGAAGAGTTCACCAGTTTTCTGGGCCAGGCCGGCGCGCCGGAGCTTCGTCGCGAATTGCGGAACCAAGCTGTCCGTACTCGTGAACTGGAGCGCGCCGTTGCAGACCTGCGCCGGGCCGGCCGGAGCGACCCGCAACCACGCGGGCGGGACAGCCCGCGCTAGGGCATCTGCATTCGGCGTCTGCATTCGCCGTCGACCCCGCTACCTGCTAAAATCCATCCAATGCATTCGTCGCGGCGCGTGTTCCTGGGAGCGGTCACGGCTGCCTCGTACAACCGCCTGCTAGGCGCCAACGACCGCATACAGTTGGGCTTCATCGGCTACGGGTTGATCGGCCGCCAGCACGTCCACGATTTCAAGAATCAGAAAGATGCGGATCTGGCCGCCATGTGCGAGGTTTGCCAGCCGCGCCTGGAAGAAGGGCTGGCGGCATGCGGGCCTGGCGCCAAGCCCTACCGGGACTTCCGCAAACTGCTCGACGACAAAGAGATTCAGGCGGTCGTCGTTTCGACGCCCGACCACTGGCACGCGCTGCTCACGATCATGGCTTGCGCGGCGGGCAAAGACGTCTACGTGGAAAAGCCGCTGACGCTCTTCGTCAAGGAAGGCCGCTGGATGACCGAGGCCGCGCGGCGCTACCAGCGCATTGTGCAGGTGGGCACGCAGCAGCGCTCCGGACCGCATTACCAGAAGGCCCGCGAACTGGTGCAAGCGGGCTATTTCGGCAAAGTCCACAGTGCGCGCATGGGTTCCTATCGCAATATCATGCCCGGTTTCGGCAACCCGCCCGACGGTCCGCCGCCGCGCGACCTGGACTACGATATGTGGCTCGGCCCGGCGCCTCAGCGCGCCTATAATCCGCATCGCGCGCTGTATCATTTCCGCTGGTTCTGGGACTACTCCGGCGGCCAGATGACCAACCTCGGCGCGCACGATATCGACATTGTGCAATGGTCGACGGGGGTTAAAGGTCCGCTGGCGGTTTCTTCGAGCGGCGGGCGCTTCGCCCTGCGTCATGACGAGGACAACGGCGAAACTCCCGACACGCAGGACACCGTATTCGAGTACCCTGGTTTTACCGCGGTGCATTCGCTGCGCGAGGCCAGCGCCGGACGACGCGCCGGCTTCGGCTTGGAGTTTTTCGGCGCCAAGGGCAGCATGACGGTTTCGCGCCGCGGATACGAAGTATTTCCCGATATGAAAATCGACCCCGCCAACGCCATCCCGGTTTTCGAGGGCCAGCCGGCGGGAGGCCCGCAGCACTCCGAGGACAAGCCGGAGCCCTGGATCGAGGCGCGCAAAGAGCCGGGATCGTCGGCTGAACAGTTCGATCTGCACGCGCGGAATTTTCTGGATTGCATCAAGACGCGCCAGTTGCCCATCTCCGACGTCGAGCAGGGGCACCGCGCCACAGCCGCCTGCCACCTGGCGAATATCTCGCTGCGGTTAGGCCGCAAGATCCATTGGGACGCGGAGACAGAGGAAATCGTCGGCGACCGGGAGGCTTCCGCGCTGCTGGTACGGCCGTATCGCAAACCATGGGACGATGCGCTGCGAAGCTTTCATTTGTGAATCGCGGAAAGGTGCCGCAGCCGCGGACGCCCGCCCCACTTACGCCACCATGCTGAGCGCGCTCGTTTGCATTTCGCCCGCCACCTTGACGCTGTCCGGATTCGCATCGAAGCTGGTCTTGGCTTCGAGCAGCGAAACTGCCGCATCGCTCAACGAAACTTCGTCGCGCGGCGGGCCGGTGGAGAACGGCGAGCGGGCGATTAGAGAAGTGGTGCGATTCACTTGATCCTCGGCCTGCTGCAGTCCTCCCAAGGCTGTGTATGTGACTTGCATGGCTACTGTTCCTTTTATTCTCTTATCGGCCGGGCGCCGGATTTCTTGCGGTCGAGCCTCAAGGCGTCGTGCGAAAACCCAATTGCACCGCCGCAAAATGGGCGTCCGCCGTCAGCACATCGCGGATGCCCAGCTCGCTCATGACCACGAAGCTGGTCAAATCCGTAAATGAGATGCGGGGTTTATCGCGATAGCGCAGGCGCATACGATACGCCCGCGCGAAGCGCTCGGTGGTAACGGGTTCCACACGCACCATCCCGGTATCCCGTGCGCGCAGGACCGCCGAGCAAAAACGTTCCGCCTCCGCATACGGGCTGCTGCCGAACAAACGCGTGAAGGTCTCATCCAGCACGTAATCGGTAGTGACCAGAATTCCGCTTTCGGTGTGGCTGCGCCGCAGGGCTACAACCTCATCATGGCGGGGATCGCCGGCGTCGGCCAGCACGACCCAGCCCCAGGTATCGACGAACAAGAGCGGACGCTCAATCGCCGTAGAGGGCTTCATCGATGTCCTGGCTCAGCCGGCCGTGGCGCACGGCGCCCTCGGCCTTGGCCAGCGGATCGCCGCGCGGCTTGTCCGGCTGGCGGGCACCCAGTTCCAGCCGCAGGCGGATGATCTCGGCCATGCTGACCCGCGTGCGAAAAGCCTCCTGCCGCAAGCTCTCGTGCAGCGGGTCCGGCAGGAAGACGGTGGTCCTCTTCATACTCATATAAGCATTATGCCATATATATGCATAATTGGCAAGGACAATAATTTCCGCGTTCCTCCTGCTACAATCGCGGGATGTTCCGTAAGGTCCTGATTGCCAACCGCGGCGAGATTGCCGTGCGCGTGATCCGCACGCTGCGCGAGATGGAGATCGCCTCGGTGGCCGTTTTCTCCGATGCCGACCGCACGTCGCGGCACGTGCGCATGGCCGACGAGGCCGAATGGGTGGGCCCCTCGCCGTCGACCGAAAGCTATCTGCGCGCCGACCGCATTCTGGACGCCGCACGCAAGCATGGCGCCGAGGCCATCCACCCCGGCTACGGCTTCCTCAGCGAGAACGCGGATTTCGCCGCCGCGTGCGAAGCGGCCGGCATGGTCTTCATCGGCCCGTCGGCCGAGTCCATTCGCCGCATGGGGTCGAAGACCGCCGCGCGCCAGATGGCTATCGCCGCAGGCGCGCCGGTGGTGCCCGGCACTCACGAAGCGCTGGGCGGCCCGTCGGAAGCCCGCGCGTTCGCCGCGCAGTTCGGCTATCCCCTGCTGCTGAAGGCGGTGGCCGGAGGCGGCGGCAAGGGCATGCGCCGCGTGGATTCCGGCGCCGACCTGGACGCGGCGTATCGCGACGCGGCCAGCGAAGCCGAGCGCTCCTTCTCCAACCCCGACCTGTACGTCGAAAAGCTGATCGAGCGCCCCCGCCACATCGAAATTCAGTTAATGGGCGACCGTCACGGCCACATGGTGCACTTCGGCGAGCGCGAATGTTCCATTCAGCGGCGCCATCAGAAGGTCATGGAAGAGTGCCCGTCGCCGCTGGTGGCGGCGCGCCCCGGCATGCGGGAAGCCATGGGCGAGGCCGCCATCCGCGTGGCGCGCAGCGCCGGTTATTACAATGCCGGCACGGTCGAATTCCTGGTGGACGCCCGCGGCGATTTCTTTTTCCTGGAGATGAATACCCGGCTGCAGGTGGAGCATCCCATCACCGAGTTGGTGACCGGCCACGATCTGGTGCGCCTGCAACTGGAGGTGGCCGCGGGCGAGGAATTGCGGCTGCGCCAGGAGGACATGGTCTGGCGCGGGTCCGCTATCGAGTGCCGCGTCTACGCCGAAGACCCTTACAACAACTTCTTTCCATCGCCGGGCAAGATCACGCGGCTGACGCGTCCCCTGGGACCGGGCATTCGCATCGATGGCTGCGTCTACGACGGCTGGACGGTGCCCATCGACTACGATCCGCTGCTGGCCAAGCTGGCCGTGTGGAGCGGCACGCGGCGAAGCGCCATTGCGCGCATGCTGCGCGCGTTGGGCGAATACGACGTGGCCGGCATCCACACTAATATCACCTTCTTCCGCCAGATTCTGGAAGACGAAGAGTTTCGCGAAGGCCGGCTGCACACGCACTTTGTGGACGAATTCCTGGCGCGCCGCAAGCCCTTCGATCCGCCGCCGGATCTGGAAGCCGTCGCGGCATTAGTGGCCGCTTTCCACTCCACACGCGGCGCCGCGAGCGCGGAGAACGCGCACGCGCCGCGCAGCCGGTGGCTCGATATCGGCCGCCAGGAGGTGCTGCGATGAAGGTCTCGCTGGCGATCGAGGGCCGGGCCCGCGAAATCGACCTGACTAACAGCGGCGATGCGAGCGGCGCGCAGATTGTGGCCGTCGAGCCGGGCGTCTATTCGGTCCTGAAGGACGGCCGCAGCTACGAAGCGCGCACCGAGCAGTCCGACGGCGGCGTGATCGTCTTTATCGACGGCCACCGCTTTGAGGTCGAGATCCGCGACCCGCGGCGCTGGTCGCGCCAGACCAGCAGACAGGGCGTCGAAGGCCGTTTGAACGTGGCTGCGCCCATGCCCGGGAAGATCGTGCGCCTGCTGGTGGCGGCGGGCGACACCGTGGAGGCCGGCCAGGGTCTGCTGGTGGTGGAAGCCATGAAGATGCAGAACGAGATGAAAGCGCCTAAGGCCGGACGGGTGGTTTCGCTCGCGGCCCGCGAGGGCGCCACGGTAGCGGCGGGAGATGTGCTGGCAGTGATTGAGTAGGGCATCGAAACCAGCAGACGGACACACATTCGCACTGATGGGGCCCGCACTTCCGCGCGATAATAGAACTTCATGCCCACGGAAACCGTGTGCCCCAATTGCGGCGGCAGCGGCTGGAAAATCATCGAACGCGCCGATCTTTCCGGCGCCGAACGCTGCGACTGCGTCTTCGGCGAGCGTGCCCGCCGCCTGGAAGAAAACGCCGCCATTCCGCCGCTCTACCGCAACGCGTCGTTCGACAACTTCGCGCTACCCCGCGACAACCCCATCGCCTCTCGCGATCTGGCCAACGTGCTGCTCACTGTGAAGGCCTTCTCCCGCGAATTTCCCACGGGCAAGCACTTGGGGCTGCTGCTGGTCGGCGAGCCCGGCACCGGTAAGACGCACCTGGCGGTGGCTGCCCTCCGCATCCTCATCGGGCGCGGCTTCGAGGGCCTCTTCTTCGATTATCAGAATCTGCTCGACCGCATTCGCGCCGGCTACAACCAGGCCTCCGGCTCCGCCGACCGCGAGGCGTACCGCTTCGCCCTCGACACCGAAGTGCTCCTGCTCGACGACCTGGGCGCGCACCGCGTCACCGACTGGGTCGAAGATACGGTTACCAGCATCATCACCTACCGCTGCAATAACAAGAAGCCGCTGATCGCCACCACCAACCTTCCGGACCCCG
This sequence comes from Bryobacterales bacterium, assembly GCA_003166475.1. GTDB lineage: Bacteria > Acidobacteriota > Terriglobia > Bryobacterales > Bryobacteraceae > Bog-159. The sequence goes on from PMVV01000097.1 coordinate 7,952, forward strand.
ACGCCGGCAGCGTCATGATCGACCGGTCGACCGCGCTGGGCAAGCCGGACTACAAAACTTCTCTGGCCGACCGTATCGGTTCGCGCGCCCGCTCGCGTCTATTTGAGATGTGCAAGGTTGTGCGCATGCCCCTCGTCGAAGATTACCGGTTGCGCAGGTCCATTTGATGCGCCTGGTCCTGTTGCTGCTGGCTTTCGCGGCGGCGCTGCCCGCGGTGGAGCCGGCCCCGCCGCCCGAGTTCGTGCAGGCCGTCGAATTCCCCTATTACCTCTATCCGCCGACGCTGTGGGAGCGCGAACTGGTCTGGCTGAAAAACATGGGCATCCGCACCGTGGAATTCTCCGTCCCGTGGAACTGGCACCAGGTGGATGGCGGGACTTGCGATTTCACCGGCGCTACCAGCCCGCGCCGGGATCTGATGGGCTTCATCCGGTTGCTGCGCCGCCTGGAAATGCGCGCGTGGATCCGGCCCCTGCCCCCGGTGAAGGGATGGATCAACAACGGCTACCCGGCCGGCTTTCAGCAGAGCCTCGCGCCGGACCGCAAGTCCGCCGCCGGATGGCTGCATGTGCTCGAAGGCGAACTGGCGCCCCAGACCGAAAAGCACGGCGGGCCGATCGCCTTTGTCGAAGGCGGCGCCAGCATCGTACTGGACGCGCCCGCGCCGCCCGTACCGGTAACGGTGGTTTCCGCGCGCGACCCGGCAGCCATGACCCGCAGCCGGCAGGCTCTGGCCACGACGGGCGGCGCACTGCTCTGGGAAGATGTCGAGGATGCCCTGTTCCCCGCCGGATGGGAGCGGCCGGGCGGCCCGCTCTACCGCGCCGGCGCGGTCTCCCTAAATGGAGATGAGCGGCCCACCGTGTCGGCTCTACGCCGCAACGCGGCCCTGTTGCGGCATTGGGCGGCGCTGCTGCCCGGCATGAAACCGGAACGCGCGCACCCGGTGCGGCTGGCCACCGGCAAGCTGCCGCCCGGAGTCACCGCCGTGGAACTGGTTTCGCGCGCGCCGGGCGTGGCCTCCGCCGTCAGCATCGCCAACGAAAGCCGTCAGCCATTCCGCAACGTGGTGCGGGTGTGGGATCCTTTTGCCAAACATTCGCTGGAAATCGAAAACGTCGCTCTCGCGCCGCATGAGACCTTGTGGCTGCCTGTGAATGTCTCGCTGGGCGGCGTGGGGCTTTGCCGCGAATGCTCCGCATTTTCCAACGCCGAGCACATTGTTTACGCAACGGCGGAACTGCAGAACATCGAATTCGAAAATGGCACGCTGGCCATGGAGTTCGCGGCGCCCGCCGCGGCGGAGGCCGTGCTGCAACTCGCGCGGCGCCCCAGCGGACCCTACCTGGCGGGCGGCCATCTGGCGGATTTCGATTTCGACGAGAAGACCATGCGCGCCCGCTTGAAGATTCCCCAGGGCAAAGGACGCGCCAACCAGGTGCGCGTGGCGCTGGCCATTGAGGCGCCGGAACACTCCGCGTTCTTCGAGGAGGCCAAGCGCCTCATCATCGGCCGGACAAACACCATTTCCACTTCCTACTCTTCCGCTGACCTTGCCGGCCGCTCGCGCCTGCGCCTGCCGGAAGGCTTCACCTCCACCCCGGCCAGCAAATCCCCGTTGGAAATCGACTATGCGGTGGATGTGCCTGCCGACGCTCTGCACGGCGACTGGGCCGATCTGGCCATCGAGGGCGATGGCGTGCCGCTGGGCCGCGCGCATTTGCAATTGTTCCGGCCCGCGTCGGTGCATCTTGCCGAAGGCATCCGCCTGCATTTCGGCGCCGCGGCGGAGCTGGCCGTCGAGCCTGCCATCATCCCCATCGACGCCATGGCGGGCCGCACGGTGGACGTCAATGTCCTGAACAACTCTCCGGAAATCCAGACTTACTCGATCGAGCCAGCCGGCGAGGGTTTTCAGTTCCTGCCGCCTAGAGCCGAGTTGAATTCCGGCGCTACCGCGGATCGCGCGGTCACGTTTCGCGTCTTCCCAGATGGCGTGGCTCCCGGTCTGCACGACTGGATTTTGCGGTTCTCCGGCGGTACGAAGCTGGAGACTCCCGCCCGATTCCTAGCCATCCCGCGCGGCCAGGCAGTGGCGTGGTCCGCAGACCTGGATGGCGACGGCGTGCCCGAGTGGGTCTTGGAAAACCAGAAAGCCCGCGCGGTGTTTTCGGCACAGGATGGCGGCCGTTGGCTGGAGTTCGTCTGGAAAGATTCCGCACCCAACGGTCTGAATGTGCTGCCGGAAAGTGGCGCATTCGCCGGCACAGGTCCGGTGGATGTACACGCCGTCGATGGCGCGCTCGAATTCACCGGCAAGGACTGGAAACGGACTGTGCGGCTGGCGGGCGCCGACGCCAGGGTCACCGTGGAGCAGACTACGGCGCTGCCCGCCGAGACTCTCGAAACCGGCAAGCATGACGAGATCGCCTTTCAGGTTTCGCGCGAGTCGGCTAGCCGCGCAGTTTACACGATGGTGAAGTAGGGCGTGTCGTCTGCGCACTGTGTTCGAACTCGGCAGGCCACGAAAAACGATGGCCTGCCCCACAGCTAACGTTTGCTCGCGCTGAACCAGTAACGGGTGCGGCGAGCCGCCTCGGTCTTCGGGTAGCGGCTGTGGAGCAATTGGAAGGCGCGCTTCACCCAGCGGTCCGTCTCGTCGTCGCCGCCGCAACCGTAATGCCCGGCGCGCACCGTCAAAGACAGCGCTTCGGGCGCGCGCGGATCGTCCGGATGGGCCTCGATCCATTGCACCGTTTGCCGGGCGAGCAAAGTTAGGGCCGCCGGGGACGAAGCCAGCCGTTCCTGTTCGTGTTGAGCCGTGGTGCGCTGAGCCGGCGAAAGAAATCGCGCCTCGGGAGAATCGCCCCTATACAGTAATTCGAGCGGCGCGTTCATCGGCCGTTGCGCCGTATCGGCCGCACACCACCAGTTATCGCGGAAGTTATCCAGCTTCGCGACGGGCGCGAGGCGACCGGTGCCCGAATCAATCCAAGGCCGCATGCCCGGATTGTTTAACATCAGCCAGGCCGCCGCGAACGCACGCGTCTTCTCGTCGGGTGCGGCCAGGTAGGCGTCGATGTATGGCTTGAACTGTGGGGCGAGCGAGGCCAGCGCCGGCGCGATCCCGGTTGCGGTACCGGTATCGTTCAACAGGATGGACCGCACCCACACGGCGCGCGCTACTTGCAATTGCAAGTTGGGCGGCAGGCTGGGGCTTCCCGCGGCCAGCCGTAACATCGCGAGCGGCGCCTGACGATCCAGGATACGCGCGGCATCGTCGTCGAAATGCAGTTCCGGCTCTTTAACAGACTGATATTCGGCGCTCCACCCGTCAACAAACGTGCTGGCGACGGTGCGCGGCGCATGCCGCAGCAGGTCGTCCCAATCGCGCGACACCCGCATGCGCGCCGCCAGGAACAAGTTGCGCGCGGAGACCGGCATCTTGCGGCGAAGGGCCGCGTCCAGTTTGGGCCGCGCGTCGCCGGCCGGCATGAGGCGCAGCCGGTGAAACTCAACAGTCGTGAAGGCGGGCGAACCTGGGGCCACCTGCGCGGCCGCCGCCATCAACTCCGGGTCCGGCTGACCGGCGTAGGTCATCGCCGCCACAAGCCATGGCAGCGAGCGGGTGACGCGCCACTTCGCGAGCGCGCGATCGTCAGCGGTATATTGCATGGCCGCGATCCAATCGGCGATGTCTTCATCGCGCGGCACATCCTGGTTGCGATTGGCATACTGGTCTAGCATCAGGCGGTAATCTTGCATCGCCCCGGCAACGCCGGTCTTTTCGGTTGCTACCGCGTGGGCGAACTCGCTCAGCGCGCGCTCGGGCTGGGTGCGCGCAAGCAGATAACGCGCCAGACCGCGGGCACTCTCGTGCCAGGCTGCGGCATCCGGATCGGCCAACACCTTGCGCAATTGTTCCTGGGCAGCCGGAGCGGCGGCGGGATCCACGATGGTGGCTTTGCGGATGAGGGCGCGCGCCGCGAGATAAGGCGCGATGCCGTGCCAGGACGAGGAGCGATCGGCGGCGATGCGCAGGAACTCAGCCGATGCCGCGTCGAACTGGCCGGCGTAGAACTCCGCCGCCGCGATCTGATAGGCGCGGTCCTGCTGCATCCAGGGCGCGGCCGTGGCCGGCAGAGCGGCAGGAATGACTGGCCCCGCCGGATCGGAACAATTCGCGAAGACCTGATCCTGCGCGACTACCCAGGCCCTCAGATCGTCATGCGAAGCGCCCGCGCGCCCGCGTTCGACCAGGTGCGCGGTGGCGTTGCGGAATGCGTCGTCGCCGCAATTCAGAATCGCGACGTAGCCGGGCAGGATCTTGAGGTGGCTGATTGGCGTGGGATCGGTTGGATCGAACGACGGCGCGCCCACTTGGAGGCGCGCTTCCAGCCACCCCTTGATCGCCGGCGAATCCTGGCCGTACCAGAAATAATCCGGCCCGGCGGGCTTCGCCAGCAGAGCCTGCTGGTCCGCGCTGCTGAGACCGACACCGGTGAGATAGCGGTAAGCCGCCATCAGATAGATGCGCCGATACTGAGGTTGCAGGATGTCAAGCTGGCCACGGAAAAATCGCGGCTCATCGAGCGGCTGGGACTTACTGGTGAACACAGCCTCGGGCAGGAACGGACCGCAACTCGTAAGATCTTCCGGTCCGATCAACGCCCCGGCCATGATCAATGTGACGGACAGAATCAGAATGCGCTTTGCCATTGGCTGACCTTTCGTAGCATCGCTTGCAAGTGGTCGGGCGACCATGCGCGCGGATCGAATACATAGACACGCCGTCCGGAGGGGATGCGGGACGGCAGCTCGTCGGTTGAGACGCCCACACTGGAGCGGCATAGATCGCTGCTGAAATCGCCGCCCGCGGAGTAGCGATCCGGTCCCATGCGGAACAGCATCGGCACTGCCTCGGCCACCGGCAGGCCCTCGATCCAGCCGTCGGATTCGCACCACGAGGCTAACGCCGTGATCGATAGCGGCATGCGCGCGGGCATGCGCCGCCGCAACTCCAACAGCAACGCGCGGTAGAAGGGGCGTTCGGAGGCCTCGGCGTCGAAGTCGACTTGCAGGGCGCGCACGCCGGGCAGTCGGGCGGCGTCGGCAATGGCGCGGGCTGTGCGTGGCACATCCGCGCCGGATGCGGAGTGCCCCATGGGCCCGCCGGTTTCCACCCGGACCACCGCCATGAGGACGGTGTTGGGCGGCACCAGGAGTGGCTGCATGCGTGGGCGCACAGACACGCCGTCCAGTCGCGGACACACCGTACGCGCCAGAAACGCGACTCCCACGGCGCGCGTATCGAGGCAGCGCAGATCTTCGGGGCGCTCCCAAGCCCACACGAACACGCGCGGGAAGCCGGGTAACGGGTCCGGATGGTGCACGCACGCCGCCAGCAGCAGCAACGGGATCAGCGCGGAGGTACGGTGTAGGCGCATGCGTTGTGGGGCACTACAGGTTTCTGTCCAAACATGCACGGTCGTACAATGGGTTTGCTGCATGGACGCCCGCCCCACACTCTTCTCGCTGGCTAGGGTACTCGACGAACAGGGCCTGGAAGCCATTATGATCGGCAATGCGGCGGCCGCGCTGCACGGGGCGCCGGTCACGACCCTCGATTTCGAACCTGGGCGCCATGCTTCTGAGACCTTACTATCCGGTCTCCGATCTGTTTCGCATCGAACGGGATGAGGATTCGCTGCACGTCGATTTCATGAGCCGGATCGATGGAGTGCGGTCGCTGGCCGCCCTGCGCGGTGGCGCTTTACGGATCGATTTTGGCGGCCATGTGTTGGTGGTCGCGGACCTGGCGGATATCATCAAGAGTAAGAGGGCGGCGGGGCGGCCGCGGGATCGCGCGGTGTTGGAGATTCTGGAGAAGGCGCTGAATGAACGGAAGAAAAGCACGAATGACCAAGCGTGAGGCTTTGGAGCGCGAAAGCGACCGGGTGCTGCGCGATCGGAACCGCCGGCTGTTGGCAAAGCCGCCCGAAGAGCGGACTCACTTCCTGCGCAAACGGATCGGGTTCCGGGCTTCGTGTTTGTGAGGGGCAGGGGGGCACTGGGAAAGAGAGTCGCCAAGACAATAGCCCGCCCCAGGAGGCGATTCGCTCGCCGTGGGTGGGGGTTTTGTTCGATGGCCGGGGCCCCGCGGCAATTGGCGTTCCGATTGGGCAGAATTATGCAGGATTGTGCTATGTGGGGTGCGGCGACAAAATCTGCCGAGCAACGCCAATTCGCAAATTTGGAAATGGAACTCATTTTGTTGGTGTAGGTTACTGGGATTAGTTCAAGTTTTGCCCTCAGATTGGATTCCGGGGTTGGCGGAACGGTGGCGGTCATGGCCGGCTGGGTTAGATTGTCGTTGATTTTGGCCGCGGTAGCCGTGGAGGTATCCATTTTTTCCATGTCTTCTTGCGGGCGCGCGGGTGGGCTCTCCTTTCGCTTATAGGTTAACAGGGCGGATTGGGGGGATTTGGGGGCGACTCGGGTATGTGGTTGAAAACGGGGGGAAGTTTGTTTGGCTCGGGATGTGACTGGCTTTTGGGGAGGTGGGCGGCGGCTGGTGGCCAGCGGCTGCTGGTGGCTATGTACGCCATCCCGCCGTCTGCTAGACGGTGCTAATCCATGAAGACCAACGGAACTGTCCGCTGGTCGGGCACTCGGGACGCGTGTCCGGCATTAGCTGCTGGCGCCAGATGCCATGTAACCATCCTGGGGCTCACAGCGAGAATCGAAAGCCGCGGCTTGTCATCCCAGGCGGCCCCGTCGGTCAGGGTCGCTGACGGCGAATTACCGAAACCCCTCGACCAACATCAGCTCCGAGCTGACGCGGTCGTACTTTGTCCACACAACGAACGCTTCGTCGGGGGAAACACAAAGGCTGACCAAGCCTTTTTCCGGCGCCGCCAGGGTGCTGACTTTGCCAGTGGAGAATTCCAGCCGTTGAATGGTCTTTCCATCCGGTGTGAAATAGATCCCTTTCGCGGCGATGGCAAAGTCGGCCCACATTGCCACCCGCGGCAGCACCTGAACCTCAGGACCGCCTCTCAGGGGCAGGCGAAGCAGCGGACCCGGATCCTGCCACACGCCGGAGTACTTAAAATAGTAAAGGTATCCGCTATCCGCCGACTCGAATGCGGGACCGCCGCCTGCACGCGTCACCTGCACAGCCGCTCCACCCACCGCGGGCATTTTCCAGATTTCCATCCGTCCGCTGCGGTCTGATGCGAAATAGATCCAGCGACCGTCGTGCGACCAACTCGGCGTGATATCGTCGGCGGGACTGTTGGTCATGCGCCGCTGGCCGCCGCCATCGGCCTGGATCACATAGATTTGAGAGCGGCCTTCCACGCGCGAGTCGAAGGCAATCCACTGGCTGTCGGGCGACCAGCGCGGCGTGCCACCCTGGGCGCTGCCGAAGGAGGTCAGTTGCACGCAGTTGGAGCCATCAGCGTCGCAGGTCCACACGCCCAACTCTCCGGAGCGGTTCGATTGGAAAGCGAGTTTGCGGCCATCCGGCGAGTACTGGGGCTGCTGGTCAAATCCGTTCGAATCCACCAGCATTTTGCGTTCGCCCGTGCGAGTGTCCAGCCGCCACAAGTTTCCATAGAGCCTATTCCGCACGTAGGCGAGCCGCGAGCGCGCGGGAGAGATGGCCGGCATTATCGCGTCCTGGAGCGCATACGGCAGCCGCGAGGGTGACCGGCGGCCGGAAGCAGACACCCGCACGAGACTGCGGCCGACCGCGCAGACGATCGCGCGGCCATCGGCGGCCCAGGCCGTGCCTAACAATTCGGCGTAACGTTCCTTAGTGAGCTCCAGCGGCTCTCCTGCCGGCCGGAAGTCTCGCGATAGCGCCAGTGCGTAGGGCGCCCTAATGAAGCTCTTCAGCTCGCGGCTGAACGCGAGGGTACGCCCGTCCCACGAGATGGAGGGCCACGTGTCGCCATCCTTTCCTGACGGTGGCCAGGTTAGGCGCCGGCGTTCGCCGGTGCTCGCCGAGATCAACCAGATGCTGAACGGGTCCTGCGGCGAGTCCCGCAGCGATGTTGCCAGCCATTTCGAGTCTGGCGTCCAGGATAGAAAAGCGGCGCCCCCGAGGAAATCCGCCACTTTACGCTCGGGCCCGCCAACGGACGGCACCAGCATCAAAGCGGCGCCGGCGCCGATAACGCGCACGAAGGCGATATAGCGATCGTCCGGCGACCATGCGGGGCAGCCATCGTGGGCCGGGCCGTTGGTGAGCTGCACGGGTCGCGTGCCCGAACCGATCTGCTCGACGTAGATGTGGAACTTCTCTTCCTTCGCGCCTGTCCAAACGAACGCCACTCTGTTGCCGTCCGGTGAGAACGACGGGTAGCCCGCCCAGCCCGGCCATGACATCAGCGGAACCGGGTGGAGATCCACGGGATACGTTTCCGTCCGCAGCCACCAGTAAGCCACACCGGCGACAACGACTATTCCAGCAGCAACAGCAGCCACGATCGGCCATCTCTTCAGTTTCCGTCGCACTTCGGCGTGCGGCTGGGCCGCAACGGCCGTGCGCAATGCGTAGGCCAAGTCGGCCACCGACTGAAACCGCCGCTCCGGCACCTTCTCCAGGCAGCGACGGACGATCCCGGCAACAGCCTCCGGTACAGCCGTCGGCAGATCTTCCGGCTCCTGGCTGACGATGGCATTCATCACCGCCGCATGCGTCTCGCCGGTGAACGGCCGCCTGCCCGAAAGCATCTCGTAGAGCAGCACGCCCAGGCTGAATATGTCGGAGCGGTGATCGACCTCCTTGCCCTCCGCCTGCTCCGGCGACATGCTGGTGACCGTGCCGATGACTTCGCCGGTCCGGGTCAGCGTGTCGGTGAAGGTACCTGTGGCTGGATCCCGGAACCGCCGCTTGGCGATGCCGAAATCCAGGATCTTCACCAGGTCGGGGTGCCCGCTTGCGGGCCGCGCCAGCATCACGTTCTCCGCCTTCAGATCGCGATGCACCAGCCCGGCGACGTGCGCCGCGGCTAGCCCGTCGGCAATCTGCGCCGCAATCTCGACGGCTTTGCGCGCCGGCATGGCGCCCTTGGCCAGCGCCTCGCGTAGCGACCGCCCTTCCACCAGTTCGGTCACCATCCAACTGATGCCGTCTGTGCTGCCCACATCATGCACGGAGACGATGTTGGGATGATTCAGCGCGCTGGCCGCCCGCGCTTCATGCTCGAAGCGCCGTAGCCGCTCGGTATCCTGCGCGAAGTCCGGCGGCAACACCTTGATGGCCACATCGCGCTTCAGCCGCGGGTCGTGCGCGCGATACACCTCGCCCATGCCGCCCCGGCCTATGCGCTCCACAATCTCGAAGGCGCCCAGCTTGGCGCCCGCCTTCAGCGCGGGCTGGTCCGCCGATGCGACTGCCGGAGAATGTTCCAGGAACGAATCCGCCGATCCGCGCGCCCGCAGCAACGACTCGACCTCACCTCGCAACTCCTGATCTCCCCCACAGGCGCGATCGAGGAACGCGGCCCGCTCCTCGGCGGGCTGCGCCTGCGCGGCGGCGAACATTTCATCGATCTTTTTCCACAGTTCCGGTTTCATCGCCAGCGCTCCTTTCCATCTCGCGCTTGAGCCAGGCCTTAGCCAGGCTCCAGTCGTGAATCACGGTGTTGGGGTGCACGCCGAGTGCCTCGGCGGCTTCCTCGACACTCATTCCAGCGAAGTAGCGCAATTCTACAACCCGCGCTTTCCGTGCGTCGAATTCCGCCAGGCGCGATAGCGCCTCATCCACCACGAGCAATGATTCGGACATCGCGGGCGAGTAGACCAGCCCTTCGTCGAGCGGCAGGTGCTGCACGCCGCCGCCCCGTTTGGCGCGGCACACCCGGCGTGCGTGGTCCACCAGGATCTGGCGCATCAGCCCGGCGGCTACGCCCAGGAAGTGCGCCCGGTTCTGCCAGTTCACGCGGGATTGATCCACCAGCCGCAGATAGGCTTCATTCACCAGGGCGGTGGTTTGCAGGGTATGGCCGGGCCGCTCGCTGCGCATGGCGCGGTGGGCGATGCGCCTGAGTTCGCGATCGACGAGGGGGACCGCCTGGTCCAAACCTTGCCGGTCGCCAGCCTTCCAGCGAAGGAGTAACTCCGTTATCCGCCTAGGCCCCGTAGGTTGCACCGAGCCTTCCAAGAGATAGTGAGTCTCGCGCCGTTTCCGTTTCAGGCGGCGAGCCCGCAGGTTCTATAAATCGCCCGCCTGTGTCTCTTTGGACAGTTTAGCGCTTTCGAGGACAGAGCGGACAAACCGCTCCGAAATTCCGCAAAAGGAGCTTCCCCAATGTCCTCGAAAGCGCTGGTGTGCGTAGTGTGCTCGACGATGACGGTCTTCGCGGCCGAACGAATGAGTATCGCGGTTTGTAACCTGGGCGACGTGCCGGAAAGGACCGTGGCGGGCGCCGAAAGCGTGGTGGAGGCGATCTTTAGTCCGTTGCGGATCGATGTTGCGTGGAACGGCTGCGAAGAATCGGGGTCCGGGTTGAATATCATCCTAAGGCTGCGGCGCGACAGACCCGCAGGCTCCGAGCGAGCCGACTCTCTGGACGTGATGGGGATGGCTTTCACGGCCGCCGGGGTCGCGGGGAACCGCGCGGACGCGTATTTCGGTGCAATCGAGGGATTCGTCCGGCGGCACCAGGCTGATCCGGCGGAAGTGCTGGGATACGTAGTGGCCCATGAACTCGGGCATCTGCTGCTGGGTCCGGGCCATTCCGCCGGCAGCATCATGTCCGCTTCCTGGAATGACAAGACGCTGGAGGCCGCGCGCCAACGCTGGCTCACCTTCAACCAGTCACAACGCGCCGCTATTCATCGCGAATTGCAGGTAAGGGCATCGCTCGCGGTAACGAGGTAGACCACCGTATGCTCTGATTCGCGGCACAGTCCCGCCACCGATAAGCGCCGGACCACGCTGATGACCAGAAACCGCCGGCACTTTGCGATGATCGAGGGTTTGAGTCTGCTGGTTCCGCAGTATTAATTTCATCGGTCCGCAATCGCGCCAGCCGATGTACAATCGGCAATAGGAGTGAAAGGAGGCTAACATGCAAAGCCGACACGTGCTACTCGGTTCGATTCTGGTTCTTGCGATGAGCGCTTTTGCGCAGGATTCCTCGCACACCAGCGTTAGCGGGGGCGTCTTCTCAGGATCTGCCCACTTCAGTGCGGCGCCGCTGGAGCTACAAGGGCAAGCGGTCGCCGGAGCTGCGTATTCCGCCGAAGAGATCTCCAGCATGGTTCAGACCTTGGCAGATGGCACCCACATCACCCGCACGGGCCCAACCCGCAAGCTCTATCGCGATTCGGCCAGCCGCACCCGGACGGAGCGTCCGCTAGGGGTCTCCGTGGCCGGGAAGCAGAGCGTCGACGCGCCGGTGATCGTCGAGATTACCGATCCCGTGGAGCGCGTGAAATACACGCTGGATTCCGTGAATAAGGTCGCGCACAAGCAGGCGATGGAGGCTAGGGAGCTTCAAAAGATCGCAACGGGCACCGCACTCTGTGCTACGCCAGTCCGGCCCTTCTCTTCGGCTGTGACGCGCGCCGGTGCAGCCGCTGCGCCCAGCCAGCCCTCGGGCGATGACGCTCCTCAGTTCACTCATGAGAACCTCGAGAGCCGGACCATGGAGGGCCTGTTGGTCGAAGGAACGCGCCAGACTACGGTCTATCCAACCGGTTCGCAAGGCAACGACCGACCGTTCACCACGGTAATTGAGAGTTGGCGGTCGCCGGAGTTGAAGGTCATGGTGGTCTGGACTTACAACGACCCACGCAGTGGAGAGAACACGCAAAAGCTCACCAACATCGACCGGAGCGAGCCCGATCACAGCTTATTCCTGCCTCCCGCCGATTACACGGTCGTCGAAGAAAAAGGGGATTTCACGATTAAGTGGGGCTCTGAAAACTAGGGTTGCAGGCGGCCTGAGAGGCCGCCGCAGGCCACGGGCCTGCCCCACGTTTCAGTGGTCGCGCTCGGTGACCAGTTCCGTCACGCTGTACAACGCGCGCTGATAGGGTGAGTCCGGGAACTCGCCAATGATCCCGCGCGCCTTCTCGGTGAATGCCTGGGCGCGCTCCTTCACGCGCGCGATGCCCTGGTAGCGTTCGACCATCGCCAGAATCTGCGGGAACGGCACGCGATCGTAGTTCCGGTCGCGCAGGATGGTTTCCACGCGGCGGCGCTCAACGACCGATGCCTGCTCCAGCGCGTAGACCAGCGGCAGCGTGACTTTGCCTTCGCGCAGATCGTTGCCGACCGGCTTGCCCAGAACCGTTTCGCGCGAGGTGAAGTCGAGCAGGTCGTCCACCAGTTGGAACGCCATGCCCAGATTCCAGGCGTAATCGCCCAGGCGTTCTTCGGTCTGCGAATCCGCGCCGGAGACGATCGCGCCCAGCTTGGCGCAAACCGAAAACAGGCAGGCGGTCTTGCGGTCCACCAGTTCCATGCAATCGGCTTCGGTGACTTCGAGGCGGCCGATGCGCTCAAGCTGCAGCAGCTCGCCCTCGACCATCATCTGGGTCAGCCCGATGAGCAGGTCCAGCACGTGGAAGTTGCGCTCGCGCAGCGCCACCTGGAAGGCTTCCATGTAAAGCCAGTCGCCCGCCAGCACCGAAGTATGGTTACCCCACTGGGCGTTGGCCGAGGGCCGCCCGCGGCGCGTGCGCGCGTCGTCGATCACATCGTCGTGCACCAGCGTGGCGGCATGGATAATCTCGACCACCGCACCCAGATGGATGGCGCTGTCGGAGGCGCGCCCTTCGGGCCCGATCAGCTTGGAGGCCAGCAGCAGCAGCGACGGCCGCAGCCGCTTGCCGCCGCTCTCCTGCAGATACTGACCGATCTGGGTGACGACCTCCACCGACGCGACGGTCTCCAGGCTGATCTCCTTTTCCACGCGCTCCAGATCGTCGTGGATCAGGTCGAAGATCTCCTTGCCGGTGATGACTTGCCCGAGCTTGCCCAGGTTCATTGGAAGTTTCAGTTTAGCAGCAGCCGTTCAAAGTTCGCAGTGGTCACTTCGGCGATGCGCTCGGGCGGCGAGCCGCGGACTTCGGCCAGCCGGCGCGCGGTCTCCACCATAAAGGCCGGCTCGTTGCGTTTACCGCGCTTGGGGACCGGGGCGAGATAGGGCGCGTCGGTCTCCACCAGCAAGCGGTCTTCGGGCGCGAGGCGCGCCGCTTCGCGCAACGCCTCCGCCTTGGGAAACGTGAGCACGCCGCCGAAGCTCAGATAGAAGCCGAGATCCAGCGCCTGGCGGGCTTCCGCCGGGCCGCCGCTGAAGCAATGCATGATGCCGCCGCCGGACCAGTGCTCGCGCAACAGCAGCAGGGTGTCGTCCCACGCCTCGCGCGTATGAATCACGATGGGCTTCCCTGCCCTGGCCGCCAACTGCAACTGCGCTACGAAGACGTCGCGCTGCACTTCGCGCGGCGAGAAATCGTAATGGTAGTCGAGACCGATTTCGCCTATGGCGAGCACTTTGGAATCGGCGGCGAGCGCCTCCAGGGCGGCGAAAGTTTCCGGCGCGGCCTTGGCGGCATCGTGCGGATGCACGCCCACGGTGGCGTAGATGAAGGCGTGCTGGCGGGCCAGGCGCAAGCCGGCTTCCAGATCCGGTGGACCGCTGCCGGTGCCGATGGCCAGCATGCGCTCGACGCCGGCCTGGAGCGCCCGCTCGATCACCTCTTCGCGGTCGGGGTCGAACTGCTTGTCATCCAAGTGGCAGTGCGAATCGACCAGCTTCACTTGAGGCGCGCCCCGATGGGAACGTCCTCCAGAAAGCCGGCGAGCACCGGTTTGCCGCCCTCGATGGAACCAGCCACAATCATCCCGTTGGATTCGATGCCGCGCAGCTTGCGTGGTTGCAGATTGGCCACGATCACTACTTTGCGGCCGATCAACTGCGCGGGCGGATAGGCTTCGGCGATGCCTGCGACGATGGTGCGCGGCTGCGGCTCGCCGATATCGACCAACATGCGAAGCAGCTTATCCGCACCTTTAACCGGCTCGGCGGAAAGCACCTGGCCGACACGCATGTCGACCTTGGCGAAGTCGTCGATGGAGATGCGATCGGAGGCCGGCGCGGCGGCGGGTGCCTCGGGCTTGGGCGCTTTGCCCAGCATTACGTTCTGCTCTTCGGTGACGCGGACTTCGAGTTCCCGCATTTTTGCAATGGCTTCTTTGGCCTCGATGCGCGGAAACACGGGTGAGACCTCTCCGATCTTCTGACCGGGCGGCAATTGGCCCCATGCGAGCGTGTCGAGTCGCATGGATTCCAGCGGCTCTGTCATGCCGAGTTGCGCCCAGATCTTCGCCGCTGACTCAGGCAAAACCGGCGACACGAGGACGGCGAGAATCCGCAGCACCTCAGCGGCGGTGTGGAGCACGTAGTCCAGTTTCTGCCGCGACTCGTCGTCGGTTTGCCGTGCAAGTTGCCACGGCAGCTGTTGAACGATGTACCCATCGACGAAGCTCACCATCCCCCACGCGGATGTGAGACCCTTGGAAAACTCGAAGCGTTCGAAGCATTCGCGGAAGCCATCAATGGTGTTCTTGGCTAATTGCGCTATCGCGGGTTCGAGGCCCATCGGGATCACGCCCTGCCGATACTGCTTTATCATGGTTAGCGTCCGGCTAACCAGATTGCCGAGGCCATTCGCTAGGTCGGAATTATAGCGCCCGATCAGGGCGTCGTAACTGAAGCTGCCGTCCTGCCCGAACACAACCTCCCGCAGCAGGAAATAGCGCAGCGCATCCGCTCCCATCACCTGGCGGATCGGCTCGGAGCGTACGATGTTGCCGCGCGACTTGCTCATCTTGCTTTCTTCGAACAGCAGCCAGCCGTGGGCGAAGATCTTCTTGGGCAATTCGAGGCCGCCCGCCATCAGGAACGCGGGCCAGAAGACCGCGTGAAAGCGCAGAATCTCCTTGCCGATGAGGTGCAGGTCGGCGGGCCACAGTCCTTTGCCTTCGACGGCGGTTATATAATCGGTGAGTGCGTCGAACCAGACATAGAAGACGTGCGGCGCTTCTCCTTCGACTGGAATGCCCCACTTGATGTTTGTGCGGGTAATCGAAAGATCGGTAAGCCCTTGGCGCACGAACGACAGTACTTCGTTGCGGCGCGTTTCAGGCTGAATGAAATCGGGCTGCGACTCGTAAAGCTCAAGCAGTCTGTCGGTGAAGGCGGAGAGCTTAAAGAAGAAGTTCTCCTCCGTGACGGTTTCGGTGGGCCGGCCGCAATCCGGACAGGGGTCGCCCGGCTTGGCTTCGTTGACATAGAGATTATCGAAGATGCAGTACTGCCCGGTGTACGAACCCTTGTAGATGTAGCCGTTTTGGCGGCAGCGGTTAAACAGATCGTTCACTACGCGGGCGTGTTTCGGGTCGGTGGTGCGCTGGAAGTAATCGATCTGCAGACCCAGCAATTGCCATTGTCTTTGGAACTCGGCGGCGATGACGTCGCAGAATTCCTGGGGCGTCTTGCCGGCGCGTTGGGCGGCGCGCTCCACATTGACGCCGTGCTCGTCGCTGCCGGTGGTGAGCACCGCATGGTAGCCCTGCATGGTCTTAAACCGCTTAATGAGATCCGCCACGATGGTGGTGTAGGCGTGGCCGATGTGCGGCGCGGCATTGACGTAGTAGATCGGAGTGGTGAGGTAATATTTGGTCATCTCGAATTTTTCAGGTAGGCGAAATTGGCTTCCGCAATGACATGCTTCAGGGGCACGCCGGATTCCTGGGCGATGCGGCGGCAGTCTTCATACTCCGGCGCGTAGGCACCTTCGGCGGAAACCTTCATGCGGACTTGGCCATGCGGGGTCTCGACGTCCACCCAGTGGCGTGCCTGCACGCGGCGCTCGGCAGTGTAGGTGCGCAGGCCCAGCGTGGACGTTTCGGCGAAGATCGTCTGCACCATGGTCTCGCGATCTTCGGGGCGCGCCAACACGCGCAGCAGCGTGCCCGGACGGCCTTTCTTCATCTGCATGGGTTGCAGGGTCACGTCCAGCGCGCCTTTTTCGAGCAGGCGATCCATGGCGTAAGCGAGAATTTGCGGGCTAAGGTCGTCGATGTTGGCCTCCAGCACCGAAATGGTGGTGGCCTCCGGCGCGCCGGTTTCTTCGCCGAGAATGACGCGCAGCACATTGGCGCGGTCCGGGAAATCGTAGCCGCCCGCGCCGTAGCCGGCCGCCGCGATTTTCATCGGCGGCAACGGGCCGAACGCGCGCGCCAGCGTGACGGCCAGCGCCGCGCCGGTGGGGGTGGTGAGTTCCACTGCCGGCCCGTCGGAGTAGATGGGCTTGCCGCGCAGCAGCGCCGCGGTGGCCGGAGCGGGCACGGGGAGCAATCCGTGCGCGGTGGACGCGGTGCCGCTGCCGACATTAAGCGGTGAGGAGACGATGGAGGTCACGCCGAGTACCTCGAACGCCACGCAGGCGCCCACGATATCCGCGATGGAATCGGCCGCGCCCACCTCGTGAAAATGCACGCGTTCGATAGGGACCTGGTGCACGGCCGCTTCGGCTTCGCCGAGCCGCTGGAAGACGGCTGCGGCGTTCTGCTTGGCGCGCTCGGGCAGAGCGGCATTGTCGATCATTTTCAGGATGTGCGCCAGGTGCCGGTGGGCATGCGTTTCTTGGAGGCTCACGTGGAACTTCGTGGCGGCGATCGCGCAACGCTTGACGCGCTCGAAGGACAGCACCGCGCCGGTTTCGAGCGAGGCGACCGCGTCTATGATCGCAGCCTGGATGGCGGGCTGGTCCGCGCCGGCGTCCGCCAGCGCGCCCACCAGCATGTCGCCGCTGATCCCGGAGAAGGCGTCCAGATAGCAGAGCAAGGGCACAGTTTCATTATGGACGATTACGGCGCGCTACGATGTTTGTATGCCAAAGCTGTATGAAACCGACTACTTCGCGTGGACCAAGAGCACCGCGGCCGCGTTGCGCGACGGCCGGGTCTGCGATATCGATTTGGCCGAAGTGGCAGAGGAGATTGAGGACTTGGGCAAATGTGAACGTCGTGCCTTAGAAAGCGCGCTGTGCCAACTGTTCCTTCATAGGCTGAAGTGGGATTACCAACCGAACTTGCGCGGCCGCAGTGGGGAGGTGTCGATCCAAAAGCAAATCAGGACCCTTCGTAAGATTCTGCGCGAGAATCCGAGCTTCGAGCCGTTGCTCGGACAGCCCGATTTCATCGCGGAGGCCTATGGTGACGCTGTGCTCGACGCGATGTCGGAGACAGGATTGGAGGCATCCACGTTTCCACCAGAATGTCCGCACGACGCCGCGGAGATTATTCGGGAGCGGTAAGCACGCGGCTAGCGAGCCGCCGCACGATGGTGTCCAGCCCGGCGGCAACCCCTCGACCCTCCCACGCGAACTCTCGCTAAACTAACCTCTTTTCAGGACTGGCATACCCAGGGCACGGCATGGTTATGTCACACTAGGAGTGTGTCTAAGAGTTTGAGCCGAACGGCGCAAGTAGCCCTTCCTGTCGACCTGGTTGCCGACATCGACAGACTTGTCGGCAAACGGTCCAGAAGCGCGTTCCTCACGGAACTGGCTCAGCGCGAGATCAAGATTCGCCGGCAGCGTGAAGTCCTGCGCGATGCCGCCGGAGCTTGGAAATCCGAAGACCACCCAGAACTAGCTGAGGGTTCTGCCGCCTGGATCAGGCAAGTACGCGCTCTCGACAACGAGCGTTTTGAGGAACTGGAACGACGCCGGTACGGTAGATGACTTACCTGCTCGATTCGAACGTCCTGATTGATGTCCGGAACGATCGGAACGGCCGCCCTCAGTTTCTCGCACAGCTTTCCCAGCAAGACATTCTTCTGGCCTGTTGTGCGATGAACGTCACTGAGATTTACATGGGTATGCGCCCGGGCGAGCGGCAGAAGGGTCACACGCTTTCTTACAGTGATGTCACCATCGCCGCAGTGGCGCTGACGCACGGGCTGGTGCTGGTGACCGACAACCAAAAGCATTTTCCGATGCCGGAGTTGCCGGTCCTCACTCCGCCCGAGCGCGGCTAAGCCGGATAATGTTCCGTCCCCTCCGGCCTGCGGCAGGCAAAAGTGCATGCGCCGCTAGGTTACAATAGCGGTTAATGTCTCGATTGCTGCTGTGTTTCACCCTTTTGGCCGTCGGCCTGACCGCGGAGAACGCGGAGAAGAAGACCGCGTTCGACAAGCCCACTTTTGAAGCCTACGTGCGGCACCTCAACGTCTGGAGCACCCAGATCAAGGTGGATATCGCCGACCCCAAACCGTCGGATATGCCGGGATTCTCGTTGGTGACCGTACACGCGTCGGCCGGCGGCGCCAGCGCCGACTTCCAGTACTACGTCTCCAAAGACGGGCAGAAGGTAGTGCAAGGCAACCTCTACGACATTTCGCAGAATCCTTTCAAGGCCGATCTCGACAAGCTGAAGACCGATCTGCAGCCTAGCTTCGGCACACCCGGCGCGCCGGTGGTGTTGGTGGAGTTCAGCGATTTCGAGTGTCCCATGTGCAAGGAAGAGGCCAAGACGCTGCGCGACAACCTGATCAGCACGTACCCCAAAGAGGTGCGCTTCTATTTCATGGAATTCCCGCTCGACCAGATCCACCCATGGGGTAGAGCGGCCGCCATCGCCGGACGCTGCATCTTCCGCCAGAACGCCAACGCCTTCTGGGATTATCACGACTGGATCTTCGCGCATCAGGACGACATCAAAGCCGAAAATCTGAAGGACAAGGTGCTGGAGTTTGCCAAGGGCAAGGAAATCGATGCGCTGCAATTGACGCGTTGCATGGACAACAAGGAAACCGAGGCGGAAGTGAACAAAGCCCAAGCCCTTGGCAAGGACGTTGGCGTCGGCGCGACTCCCACACTGTTCATCAACGGCCGCAAGCTGGTGGGGCGCGTGGATTGGCCGAACTTGCGCAACATCATCGACTACGAGATCGACTATCAAAAGACCGCCCACAATGCGGGCGAAAACTGCGGCTGCGAAGTGAGCCTTCCCGCACCTAAGTTGAATTAGCCGAATGCCAAAAAACTTCGCACACCGCTTGCTGACGCGCGCGGCTCAGAAACTCGTTCTGTGCTCGTTCGCAATGGCCGTGGCCGCCTGGGGCGCCACCGCCTCGATCGACCCCGGTCTCTTTCTGGACGACGTGAAGTTCCTGGCGTCCAAGAACCTGAAAGGACGCGGCACCGGCACACCCGAACTGGAGAAGGCCGCGGCCTTTATCGCCGCCAAGTTCCGATCGTTCGGCCTCGAGCCGATCGACGGCAAGAGCTATTACCAGGCCTTCAGCGTCACCACCAACGCCAAGCTGGGCAAGGACAACCGTTTCGCGTACACGGCGGACGGCAGGTCCATCAAGCTCGCGTTTCCGAACGATTTCGTGCCGTTCAATTTCTCCGCGAGGGAGAAGATGAGCGGCGGCGTGGTGTTCGCCGGATACGGCATCACCGCGCCGGAGTATAACTACGACGACTACAAGGGCATCGAGGTGCGCGACAAGATCGTGCTCATCATGCGGCACGAGCCGCAGGAGTTCGACGAGAAGAGCGTCTTCGCGGGCAAGGTCTACACGCAGCATTCGCAGTTTTGGAGCAAGGCCTCGAACGCCAAGATGCACGGCGCGCGCGGCGTGGTGCTGATGAACGACCGGGCGGCGCACCCCGGCGAGGCAGATGAACTGGAGAAGTTCACCGAGGCCGCCGGACCCGGCGATGCCGGCATTCCGTTCGTGCAGATCCGGTATGAGATTGCCGAGCGCTGGTTCGCGATCGCCGGCAAGAACCCCGACGAGATTCAGAAGGGCATCGACCAGGACTTGCAGCCGCGCTCCTTCGCCTTCCCCGAGGGTCTACAGGTGGATGCCAACCTGGACGTGGAACGCGTGGTGAAGACCGTCCACAACGTGGCCGGCTACCTCCCCGGCACGACCGATGAATACGTGGTAATTGGGGCGCACTACGACCACCTGGGTCTGGGCGAGCAGTTTTCGATGGCGCCTTCGCTGGCCGGGACCATCCATCCGGGCGCGGACGATAACGCTTCCGGCACGGCTGGGGTGATCGAGCTGGCGCGCTGGTTCGTCACGCAGCCGAAACAAAAGCGCGGCATCTTGTTTTTGACCTTCGCCGGGGAGGAGTTAGGGCTGCTGGGCTCCAGCTATTTCGTCAACCATCCGCTGCTGCCGAACGATAAGGACGTAACCATGATCAACATGGACATGATCGGCCGCGTGCGCGACGGCAAGGTGTTTATTGGCGGAGTGGGCACCGGAACGACATTGAAGAAGCTGCTTGAGGAAGCGACGCCTAAGTACGGCCTGCACATCGACTATTCCGAAGCGGGGTATGGATCGAGCGACCACACTTCGTTCACCGCCAAGCAAGTGCCGGTGCTGTTTTTCTTCTCCGGGCTGCATGCGGATTATCACAAGCCCAGCGACACATGGGACAAGATCGACGCGCCGGATGCGGCCAAGGTACTGCAGTTGGTGGCGGAGGTCGGCGAGGATTTACGCGAGGCGACCGAGCGGCCAACGTTCGTGAGGGTGAAGGAACCGGAGCACGCCGGAGACGTGGCGGGATCCGGTTCGGGGCACTCGGGCTACGGCCCCGATTTTGGCAGCATCCCGGACTTCGGCGAAGGCGTCAAGGGCGTGAAGTTCGCCGACATTCGGGAAGGATCGCCCGCTGCTAAGGCCGGCCTGAAGGCGGGCGACGTGATGGTGGAGTTCGACGGCAAGCCGATTCAAAACCTTTACGATTTTACTTATGCGCTGCGGGCGAAGAAGCCTGGCGACGAAGTGATGGTGAAAGTGATGCGGGGCAGCGAGGCGGTTGAAGTGAAGGTGCTGCTGACCAAGCGGAAATAGTCCACGGCGGGGCGGCCTGAGAGGCCGCCGCAGGCCGAGGGCCTGCCCCACAGTCTGTTACCTTCAGGTGATGACCCGTCTGATTCGCAGTTCCTTGCTGGCGCTTGCGATGCTCACCGCAGATGCGCAGACGCAATCGATTGTGCTCGACCGCGGCGGCAGCACCGTCGTCTTTGAACCGTACGCACCGAACATCATCCGCGTGACGCTCAGCCTGCTGAAGGAGCCGGCCACAGCCGCGCCGGGGTACGGATTCGTGGCGCAGCCGTCCGCGGCGGGATGGTCGCGGCAGGGCGATGTTTACCGCTCTTCGCGTCTGGTGGTAACGCTGGAGCCCGACCATCCGGGCACGCCGCTGCCCACGCAGGTGGACATTGCGAAGTTCTTCAACGGGTCCGCTCCGTCGGCTCATATCACTGTCGCTACACCCGGCGGAAAGATGCTGGTGGATCTGAATGACTGGTCGATGTCGGTGCCCAATTACAAGGACGGCAATGCCGGCGTGNNAACCAGGAAGGCTTCCTCGATCACCGCGGCCACACCGTGGAATGCTGGCACAACTACACGGCCACGGGCGGTCCGACGGTGTGCGTGCCGTTTGTGGTGACCAACCGCGGCTACGGCATGATCTGGGACAATCCTTCCCGGACGACTATCGAGCCGGGCTTCAACGAGCAGACCAAGTGGACTTCGGAGGTGGGCGACCGCGTGTCCTTCTTCGTGATCGCGGGCAACACCACCGACGAGGTTTACTCCGGATACCGCCTGCTCACCGGCGTCACGCCGATGCTGCCGAAGGCCGCTTACGGGTACGTCCAATGCAAGCAGCGCTACAGCTCGCAGGACGAGGTGCTGGCAGTGGCCAAGGGTTACCGCGACCGCGGCTTGCCGGCCGATGTGATGGTGGTCGACTGGTTCTACTGGACGGGGATGGGCCAGATCGACATGGACCCCGCGAAGTGGCCCGATCCGGCGGCGATGAACCGCCAGCTTCACGAGATGGGCTTTCAGACCATGATCAGCGTGTGGCCGCGGTTCCTGCCCAGTTCGCGCTATTACGACATGCTGCTTAAGAAAGGCTGGTTCGAGCAGCTTGCGGACGGCACACCCACCAACGGCTTGCCCTACGACCGCGCCGGGTCGGACATCGACACGACGAATCCGGAAGCGGCCCGCTGGTATTGGGGAACGATTCGCGACAACATCGTGAGCAAGGGCTTCGACGCGTTGTGGATGGACGAAACCGAGCCCGACCTGCCGCCCAACGGCAGCTACTTTCACGTCGGACCGGGGACGCGCTACTTCAATATCTACCCGCTGTTTCACACGGCGGCGATTTATGACGGCTTCCGGCGCGATATGCAGAAGCGCGCACTGATTCTTTCGCGAGACGCTTACCTGGGCGCGCAACGCAACGGCACGATGTTCTGGTCGTCGGACATTTATCCGACGTGGGACACGCTGAAGCGCCAGATTCCCACCGGGCTGGACTTTGCTGCGTCGGGCCTGGCTTATTGGACCAACGACATTGGCGGCTGGCAGTATCTTCCCGACGAGCATCATCCGGCGCACGCTCCGCTGCTCGACCCGAGTGACGCACGGGATAATGTGGGCGGCTATGACGACTATCCCGAGTTATACACGCGCTGGTTTGAGTACGCCTCGTTTCTGCCGGTGTTCCGCACGCACGGCAGCCGTAAGTATAACGAGGTCTGGTCGTATGGCAAGGCGGCCGAACCGATTTTGGAGAAGTATCTGAAGCTGCGTTACGAGCTGATGCCCTACATTTACTCGCTCGGTTACCGCACGCATGAGTCGGGCGCGCCTTACATGCGGGCGCTTTTCATGGATTTTCCGGACGACGCGCGGGTGGCCGATCTGCGCGATGAGTATATGTTCGGCCCGGCGTTTCTGGTGGCTCCGGTGACGGAGCAGGGCGCCACCAGCCGGACGGTGTATCTGCCGGCGGGCACGGACTGGTACAACTACTGGACGAAGGAGCGGGTGCGCGGCGGGCAGGCGATCCAGGTGGATGCGCCGATCGAGACGTTGCCGCTGTTTGTGCGGGCTGGTTCGATTGTGCCGATGGGGGCGCCGGTGAGCAGCACGAGCGAGACGCAGAAGGTCGCTCGGGTGCGGGTGTATGCGGGCGCGGATGGCGACTTTGCGGTTTACAGCGACGATGGCAAGACTTATGCGTATGAGCATGGGGATGCGACGATTACACGACTCCATTGGGACGATGGGGCGCACAGACTTGCGGGGGCTGACTCGGCGATCGTGGATGTGACCGGGCGCTGACGGGAGCCTAAGAGGCGGCCTGAGAGGCCGCCGCAGGCCGGGGGCCTGCCCCACAAAAAGAACCTGTCCCACAAGACACTGATTGGCTGGTGGGACAAGAGGCTTAATACTTAGGGACGGTGGGGTCTACTTTGTCGCTCCAGGCCAGGATGCCGCCTTTCATGTTGCGGGCTCGGAAGCCGGCCTGTTTGAGTAAGGCGACGGCCTTGGCGCTACGCATACCGCTTTTGCAGTGGGCCGTGATCTCAATGTCGGGATCAAACTCGTTGAGGCGCTGCGGGAGTTCGCCGAGCGGTATCAGCTTCGCAGTGGGGATGCGGCAGATCTGGTATTCGTGCGGCTCGCGCACGTCGATCAGGACGAATTTGTCGCCGCGATCGATTTTCGCTTTCACCTCAACTGGGTCGATGTCGCCTTCCGCTGTCACTTGTTGCAGTATACCGCAAAACTGCTGATAATCGATGAGCTTCGTAATTGTGGGATGTTCGCCGCAGATGGGGCATTCCGGATTCCTGCGCACCTTCAACTCGCGGAAGCGCATGGCCAGCGCATCGTACAGCAACAAGCGTCCGACGAGCGGCTGGCCGATGCCCAGGATCAGCTTGACGGTTTCGGTGGCCTGGATCAGGCCGATGGTGCCGGGCAGAATTCCGAGCACGCCGCCCTCGGCGCAACTCGGCACCAGGCCGGGAGGCGGCGGCTCCGGATACAAGCAGCGGTAGCACGGCCCGCCTTCGTAAGCGAACACGGTGGCCTGCCCCTCGAAGCGGAAGATGGAGCCGTAGACGTTGGGCTTGCCCAGCAGGACGCAGGCGTCGTTCACCAGGTAGCGGGTGGGAAAATTATCGGTGCCGTCCACGACGAGGTCGTAGTCGCTCAGAATGCCGAAGGCGTTTTCGCTGGACAGGGCAACTTCATGCTTGTCGATGCGGACGAAGGGGTTGATCTCGTGCATGCGGTCGGCGGCGGAATCGAGTTTCTTGCGGCCGACGTCGCTGGTGCCGTGGATGACCTGGCGCTGCAGGTTGGTGAAGTCGACCACGTCGAAATCCACCAAGCCAATGCGGCCAACGCCGGCAGCGGCGAGATAGAGGCCCAGCGGCGCACCGAGGCCGCCGGTTCCGACTAAGAGCACTTTGGCGGCCTTTAGCTTGAGCTGGCCTTCGGTGCCGACTTCCGGCATGATCAGGTGACGGCTGTAGCGCAGGATTTCGTCTTTCGAGAGTTCGGCGGTCGCTGGTTCGGGCGGCGCGGCTACGGAGCCACCGGCGACGCTCGGGACGATCGACACGGTGTCGCCATCCTTCACCGGGGTGGCGTTCTTTTCCAGATAGCGGATGTCTTCGTCGTTCAAATAGACGTTGACGAAGCTGCGCAGCTTGCCTTCATCGTTGAAGAGCTGACGGCGCAGATCCGGGTAGTGGGTGGTGAGGGCGGTCAGCACTTCGCCTACGGTCGAGCCGGACAACTCGACGGAATCCTGTTTGCCTGCGTACTGGCGCAGAGGTGTGGGTATTAGAACTTTGGGCATGTTAGTCTATTGTCAACTCCTCGCGCTCCGCTTTGGTTTGTTCGGCGTCGGGCAGCCAGCTATTGGCGTGATCGAATTCGCCGTTGCGTATGGAGAGCACCACAAAAGAATACCAGGGACACGAGTTCTTCAG
>PMVV01000143.1 GCA_003166475.1 Bryobacterales bacterium
TGGCCGGTATAAAAGGACTTGGGAGAGATGAGTGTTGAGCGCGAGGCGCCCACTGGATCCGGGTTCCTCGACCTCCTCGTGGAGACCAGCTCTTCGACTATCGGCATCGAAAACAAGATTTTCGCGAAGGTGTACAACGACCTCGGTGACTACGCGATATTCGTCAGCAACAAAGCCAGCCAAGCCGGCAAGAAGGGACTCCTCATCCTCCTAACTCTCCACAGTATCGATGCGGCCGTTAACTTGTCAGGATTTCGGCCCGTGACCTACGATGGGTTCTTCGATCGCCTTATGCCAATAGTGGCGCCCCATCTTCCAGGCGCGAACCCCCGATACGTCAACTATTTAATGGATTTCGTACGCACGATTCGAAATCTAGGGAGGCCTGAAGTGTCGACTGCCATCCGTGAGTTCGTGCGAGACAACAGCGAGAGGCTGATTGCCTTGCAAGAAAATTTGAAGTCACTCCGGAATGAGATTGACCGGAAGCTTGGGGAGGTTTCTGACCGAGTCAACGTGAGCAACCAGCCGCCCTTGCATCCGGTAATCGGTCCCCGGCCCTGGAACGATGAGTGGCGAGACAGCTTTACGCGCATTCGCTACTGGCTGGTTGACGTTCCCGGCGAAAGCAATCCTGCCGTTAATCTTCGGTTGGGACCAAAGGGTTGGCAGGTGGTCGCTTTCCGTGTGTCGACGAGTCGGACATCGACCATCTTCTTGCCGCAGGAGGCATCAAAACAGAGGCTTTTCGACCATCGTCGTTCCCCAGGCGGCGGCTCTGCGGCGAGCTCGATTACGATGCCGATCCCGGCGACGTCGCGACCAAGGTCCAATTGGTTATCGACGCGCTGCGACAACCGCCAAACGCACCAGCATAGTGGCAACCTCCACTCGCCGCCCTGTAATCGCGGAGAGTGGCAACTCACCGGATCAAGAGAACGGTGACCTGTCCGGCTTTTGTTCGTCTGGCCAGGTCGCGAATCTCACCAAATTGTGGCCGGTAGGCCGCAAGATGATTGAACCGGCTAATCAAGACAACGATCCCAAGGGCGTACTTCCCAGTGGGGTTCTGAAACTGGAGATTCTGATCCAGCGTGACGAAGACGTCGAAGTGGGGCACTGCCTCCTTCATCAACTGCCCGTTGGTGAAGGACTGCCAGCCCATTTCCGCAACGGTTCTTACGGTGTCGCCAGGAAAGGCCAGGCGGAGCCGTGGGTTTACACACTCATCAAGGAGGATGCGCATTCCTGCATCTGCTCACCGGCGAGTTCCAGAAAACGCTGGGCCTGAGCCCGCTCCAAGGATGGCACGGTTTCTAGAAACTCGTCCAGCGCGAAGCCGGCCGCCACATGGTCGATGAGCATCTGCACGGGAACCCGGGTTCCCCGAAAGCAGGGCGCTCCCGACAACCTGTCAGGGTCGACCCAGACGACTTCCTCCAATCGCCGAAGGATTTCCGGTCTCATAGCTCCAAGGTAGAGGAAACTGGCTCCGCACGCAAGCTGACGGCCGCCATCGAGAAGGCGATCCGCATTCAACCGGTGCGGCGGATCGAAGCACTGCCGGTACCGGCGGGATAGACTCTGGCGGCTGGCAGATCAAATTCTTCGCGAAGATAACGGAGGGGGACGGAAAGGTGTGCGATGGATCGCCTGGACAAGAAAGAGGCCGCTCCGTGATTTTGGGCTTTCCCGGACGGGCAAGGATGGAGCTTCAGGCGGCTGGCGGCATGAGTAGTGTTAAGTTTTGTTAATGCATACACCGGGGCGACTCGTGTGGGTGTAAGATTTTGGTAGAAGGCAGCCAAAATGGAAATTCCGGCTTACTTCGAGCTGGGTTGAGGGAGCTCTCGGAAGGTTTTCGGGCGCCGCCGGTTGAAGGGACGGCACTACCAAACGGCCCTGGAAGGAGGCGGAGGGGAAGGAGATTTTATGCGCTTTCTCATCCTGTTTCTTCTCGCTTGTGCTTCCGGCCTCGCGTCCAGCGTGGACGCTTCGGCCACTTGTAAGACGTATGGATCCCCCGGCGGCAGCTGGGTCGGGGCAGTTTACTCCGCTTCTTGTTACGATGGTTTTTCATCTGCGGAAGGCGAAGTCTCCATTTCAGGCGCATGGGCGGAACTCTCCGCCGGTGCCGGCTCATTCGGCGGTGCTTTGTTTACGGCAGGGGCATCGGCGTCCCTAGATGCGGATTACGTACTGACGGTAACGGGAGCAACCGGCGAGGGATTCTTCGTGCCGACATTCAGCGGTAGCTTTGGGGGTAACCTGTGGGACCAAGTGACCGGAGGCGCCTCGATATCGGACAACTCGGGCAATGGGTGCGCCTTTGATCTGCTGATCCCAGTCTCCTCCTGTGGCAACGCATTCATGCCGTTCGTGTTCGACACTCCGGAAACGCTCAGCGTCTCTTTGTCCCTGTCCGGATCTGAGGGGGCCGCCGAATTTGATGACGATTATTTTGTAGGAGGCGCCATCGAAGGTTGCTGCAGTTTTGAGTTCTTCGCCAACCCAAACGAGCCGCCCTTGACCGGCGTCAGCTACACCCTTGTTCCCGCCCCTGGCGAAACGCCGACGCCGGAGCCCGGCACATTTCTGCTCTTTGCGGGAGCGGGTTGCGCCGCTCTGGTGCGCCGGCTATTGCGTTAGCCTGATGCGAAAAATACCGCCACGTTCCGCAAATTGCCGCTGACCGGTTCCAGCCTGCTGTCGCCATCGTCGTGCCAGCGGATGGGCACCTGCCGGATGCGGCAGCCTATACGACGTTATGATGGGCCTGGGCGCCTGGAAGAGCTGGCGGGAGACTCCCGGCAACCAGAAGTTCGAGTCGAGCCGCTGAGTTTCCCCGAAATCGTCAGCCGCGGCTTCGCGCCGGCCGAAGACGGATCGGACTTCATGCAGAGCGCCGTCAGGCGCATCGCCGGACTAACCCGGAGCGTCTGATCGGGTGCGATGGCAGGTCTCCAAAGCCCCCGCGTAGGTACCCTCGCCCGCGTGGACCGGGGACACCAATGGCGCACCACCGGAATCGTCAGTCACTCAGGACTGTCTCGCCCTAACCCGCTGAAAACAAAAGCGAGGCACAGCCAGCCCCCAGGACTTCAAGAAACTCCCGTGCTACTCTGTTGTCGGACAAAGAATATCCGCCCTTCCGAAAAGGCTCTCAGCACTCGCCACAAGGTGTTCTGCCGGGAACCCCCTCGTTCTTTGACAACCTCCATCACAGTCGGCGGCGATTGCGGCCAGTCCAGTCGCCTCCAACGCAACAAATGCAACCGGATGCAACATGAAATCGAAAAACATCACCGTATAACCACCTTGGTGGGGCAGACCATCGCACTTTGCGGTCAGCCGCCGGCGGGGAGCGTTGGCAGGCGACATAAAACGATGGCCCTAGCCCCCGAATTTCCCCAACCACGCAATGTCAAGCGAAACTTCAGCTAAGTCTGGCAACCATAACACAATAAATAACTTGGAACTCAGCTTGTGGCTATTGGGATTGCTCGGCAGATTTCGCGTGGTCGCCACCAAGTGCACAAAAACGCCCTGTCTTGCACAATCACGCACAACGAAAACACGCCGGGATCGGGACGGCCTACCGCTACGGGGAGCCTCCTTTTCCACTCAAGCCCGGCGTGCCCCAGTGGCACTTATGAACACACCGAAGAAAAGGAAAGTTATGACGTTGAACCAGGAAGGAATCGATCGGCTCGTGGTCTCACAAGCGAGCGACGAATCGTCGTGGGAGGCGCCCGTTCGGGTGAAGCGGCCGAAGCCGGCCGCCCATCGGAAGCAGCCTTGCCCGGCCCGTTCCCCCAAACTTTCCCCTTGACAATCTAGGGCAACCTGCCCCATACTACCCATAGATTGTCATAGGAAACGCACTCAATGGCCAAATCCGATTCCCCCATGCTGCTGCAAGGCACCCTCGACCTGCTGATCCTGCACGCCCTGCAACGCGGCCCGCTGCACGGCTATTCCATCGCCCAAACCATCCACCTGCTTTCGGACCAGGCGCTCAAGGTGGAAGAAGGATCGCTGTATCCGGCGCTCTACCGGCTGGAACTGGACGGCGCCATCAAGGCTCACTGGGGAGTATCGGAGAACAATCGCAAGGCCAAATACTACGAGATCACCAAGCG
Source organism: Bryobacterales bacterium (assembly GCA_003166475.1). GTDB lineage: Bacteria > Acidobacteriota > Terriglobia > Bryobacterales > Bryobacteraceae > Bog-159. The sequence goes on from PMVV01000143.1 coordinate 4,143, forward strand.
CGGTAAGAAACTCCTGGCCACCGAACAGGAAACCTGGAGCCGCCTGTCACTCGGCGTCCAACGCGTCCTCGCGAGGCAACTATGATGCGCCGCATATTTCTAAGGCTACGCCGCCGCCGCTCCATGGAGCGAGATGTCGAAGCCGAACTGGCCTTTCATCGCGACATGGCCGCCGCGCACGGCAACCCCATCCCCATGGGCAACACCACCGTCGTCCAGGAGCAGGCCCGCGACCTGTGGCGCTTCACCTTCGTCGAGAACCTCTGGCGCGATGTCGTATACGGCGCGCGCAGCCTGCGCCGCAGCCCCGCGCTGGTGGTGACGGCGCTGCTTTCGCTAGGCCTGGGCATCGGTATCAACACCGGCATCTTCTCCATGGCCGTGGAGTTCCTGCTCAGCGAGCCTTCCGTCACCGACGCCCGCTCTGTGGTGTCCATCCGAATGGGCGGCAACAGCCACTCCAAGAAGGAAGTCGTCGAGTTCGTACGCTCCAGCGGCCTGTTTCAGGACGTGGTGGGCGAGAACGAGGAGACTTACATCAACTGGAACGACGGCACGGAGACACGCCAGATCTTCGCGGTGGCGCTCACCAAGAACTACTTTACCGCCCTCGGCGTTCCTATGGCCTATGGCCGCGGCATCCTGCCCCAGGATCCCAATGAAGTGGCGGTGCTGGGCAACCATTTCTGGCGCACCCGTCTGCACGGCGATCCGGCGGTGGTGGGCCGCGCGATTCGTCTGGACGGGCGGCCCTACATGGTCGTCGGGATTCTGCCTGCGGACTATCGCTCCCTGATCGGCTTCGGCTACTCGCCCGATGTGTTCGTCCCGCGTTACCTGGACGATACCATCCTGGCCCTGTACGCGCGCCTGAAGCCGGGCATGACCATCGGTGGGGCGCGAGCCGGTCTGGTGGCCGTCGCGCGGCGTCTCGATAAGGCCATGCCTGAAGCGTTTCGTTACGCGGAAGGCATCCAGGTTGCGGCCGTCGGCGGCTTTGACCGCATCAAGAGCGAGACCGAGATGCAAACCGTAGGCCTGTTCTTCGCGATGCTGCTGGTGGTGGTCGGGCTGGTGCTGACGATCGCCTGTGTCAACGTCGCCAGCCTGCTGCTGGCGCGCGGCTCGGCCCGCCGGCAGGAGTTGGCCGTCAGGCTTTCGCTCGGCGCGGGACGCGGCCGCCTGGTGCAACAACTCCTGGTGGAGACTGCTTTGCTCTCGCTGGCGGGCGTGGCCTTCGGGCTGATGCTGCGCGAGGCGATGGCCACGGCCGTCGAACAGTTGCAGTTGCCCGTGCCGCTTCCCATTCGCCTGCACCTTACGCTCGACTGGCGGATCACTCTTTACGCCATGCTGCTTGCCACCTTCACCACCGTCGCTTGCGGCCTGTTGCCTGCCTGGCGGTCCATCCGCCATTCGATCGCGCCGAGCCTTCGCCGCGAGGGACGTATGCGGCTGCAGCGCGGCTTGGTCGTCGCTCAGTTGGCGCTTTCGTTAATCGTGCTCACCGCGGGCTTCGTGTTCTTGCGGAATCTGTGGCGATCGAACGGCATCAGTCCCGGTTTCGATGTCCACCACACGATTTATGCCGATGTCAACTTGCCGCCACAAGCATACAAGGACGTCGCGCGGCTGCGAATCTTCGTCACCCAGGCGTTGCGCGAGTTGACGGCGCTGCCCGGCATCGAATCGGGGGCGGCAGCGCGAGTCGTGCCGTTCAACGCGGCCACGCGCTTTATGACCGGGCTTAAGCTGGCGGATACCGGCAAAACCGTGCGCGCCTTCTTCTATTGGAACGCCGTCTCGCCGGACTATTTCCGGACCATGGGCATTCCCATCGAACGCGGCCATACTTTCCAGGCAGGCGCCGATCGAGCTATGCATCCCGTAATCGTGAACCGGGAATTCGCGCAGCGCTACCTCGCGGATCGCGATCCGTTGGGACGAACGTTTCTATGGGGCGATAGTAAGACGCCTTATGGGGTCGTTGGGCTCGTCGCCGGCACCAAGAATTTCTCGATTGGCGAAGAAGATCAACCGCAGCTCTACGAGGATCTGGCGCGCATCGATAACGACAGCACGCGCATCGAGTTCGTCCTCCGCAGCGCCACCCCGCCGGGAACGCAGTTGCAAGCCGTGCATGCGGCGCTGCGGCGGGTCGAGCCGAATGCCGGCCTGGAGGTGGCCCCGCTTTACTCCAGTATCGGACTGGCGTTTTTTCCCAGCCAAGTGGGAGCGGCGCTGTTGGGAGGCATCGGCGTGTTGGGCCTGATACTGGCCACCATAGGACTATACGGCGTGATGGTGTACTCGGTCGGCCGCCGCACGCGCGAGATCGGCGTGCGCCTGGCGCTGGGCGCGGACCGGCGGGATATCGCGCTGATGGTCCTGGCGAGCGCCGCCAGGCTCATCTTGATCGGCTCGGCAGCCGGCCTGCTCTGCGCCTTCTTCCTGGTGAAACCACTGGCGATGTTCCTGGTCCCCGGACTGCGCCCGGGCGATCCCGTAAGCTTCGTGGCGGTGGCGGCGCTGCTGGCCATAACGGGTCTCGCAGCAGCCTGGGGACCCGCCCGCCGCGCCGCGGCTGTCGACCCGATGACTTCCCTCCGGTGCGAGTAGTTTAATCGTGGGACGAGCATTACACAGGCTAAAGCCTGTGCCACCAGTTACACAAAACAGGTGGCACAAGGCTTTAGCCTGTGATGCTTTGATACCCCTTGCAGGAAACCGCCGGCCGCTGTACACTCTCTTTATGCTGCAATGCAGCGTGCCCACATGACCAAGACCAGCCCGATTCATCCGTCCGATGTCCTGGGATTCAGCCGCCTGGCGTTTGATGCTACCGCCGGACTCACCGATCTGGTGGAGGGCATGCATCTTAACATCGCCCGTAAGCCTGGAATTCTCGGACCGCCATTCGAGGGGCCTTCGAGCGGCATTACGGGTCTGGTTTACCAGAGCATTCGCGCGGTGACCGGCCTGGTGGGAAGCGGGATCGACGCCCTGCTCACACCGCTCGTGCCCCTGTTGGGCGAGCGCCATTCCCCGCCCGGACGCGAGGCCGTGCTGGCGGCGCTGAACGGCGCCATGGGCGACTACTTGGCCGCGACCCGGAATCCGCTGGCCATCTCCATGAGTCTGCGCCGGGACGGCAAGTCTCTCAGTCTCGAGAGCCGGGATCTGGCTCGCGCGATTCCCCGCTTAAGCAACAAGCTGGTGCTGCTGGCGCACGGGCTGTGCATAAGCGATCTGCAATGGACACGAAAAGGCCATAACCACGGAGCTGCACTGGCTCGCGACTTGGGATACACTCCCGTCCACCTGCACTACAATAGCGGACTGCATATCTCCACTAACGGGCGCGCCTTCGCCAATTTAGTCGAGACGCTTGTGGATCGATGGCCTGTGCCAGTGGAAGAGCTTGCCATCGTCGGCCATAGCATGGGAGGGATGTTGGCGCGCAGCGCTTATCAGTATGCCACGGCGGCGGGGTATGATTGGCCGCGGTATCTGCGCAAGATCGTCTTCCTTGGCACGCCGCACCATGGCGCACCGCTGGAGCGCGGAGGCGCCTGGGTGAACACCGCTCTTGGGTTGAGCCCCTGCACCGCCGCTCTCGCCCGGCTGGGCAGGATTCGCAGCGCCGGAATCACCGACCTGCGCTACGGCAATCTGGTGGATGACGATTGGACCGGGCGCGACCGTTTCCGCCCTACACCCGACCCGCGCCGGCCGTTGCCGCTACCGGAGAACGTACAGTGTTACGCCATAGCGGCGGCCACCGGGAAAAAACCGCGCGCGCTCACCGCCTTGCTCGGAGATGGCCTGGTGCCCGTGGACAGCGCCTTGGGCCGCCACAAAGATCCGCAGCGCACTTTGGCATTTCCTAAATCCCGGCAGTGGGTCGGTTACGGCCTGAGCCACTTCGACCTGCTCAATGATCCGGCCGTGTACGAGCGGCTCAAGCAGTGGCTTGCGTAAGTTACGGTTGGTCCTTTTCCGCCTGAAACTCGAACACGTCCGTGTTCGTCCGCACGATCAGACGACCCGGTCCGAACGCCTTGCCCTCCGCGCCAAAGAACACCGCGCCATCGGTGGACTCTCCCGGCAGCAGCTTGGTCTGCACGAACGCAATCGCCGAGGCCGCCGCCGCCGCTTTCAGCTTGGTGGAAGCCACTTCCGCCAGCGCCGCCTGCCGCCGCGACTCGTAGGCGTTGGCCACGCGCATGTGCGGAATGCCGTACAGCGCGGTCTCATAGGCGGAGACCAGCTTCATTACATCTCCGCGGCCGCCCTTCTCCCTCAACAACTGCACCACATCCCGCGCCGGCCACGCATGCAACTCCGAGCCGTCGTCTTTCTTATACGAAAAATCTTCCGGCCGGATGGTGTAAGGGCCAGGCGAGCCGTTGGAAACCGCCACCTGCAGGATGGTGAATTCCCGCACGTGGCCCGGTAACTGCGCCACCATCAGGGTCAGGCCGCGCTTGGTAAGCGTCTGATACTTCAGCCCGTTCGATTCAAATTCAATCACCTGGCCAGGTATCGACAGGCACACTCCCATCAGCAAGGCAGCGGCGCGAGACAGACCCGACTCCATGTAACTATATTACGATAAGGATGCTTATGGACACCGATCAATCGTCCGCCACTCCCAACGCCGGAATCCGTCCCAGCCGGTACGGTCTGGCCGAACATGGCATTCGCAACATCAACATCGCTTACTGGAACCTGGGCTCGGCGCAACTGCTGGAGCACGCCGTCAGGCGGCACGAAGGCCTGTTCGCCAAGGGCGGCGCCTACGTGGTGGGCACCGGCCAGTTTACCGGCCGCTCGCCCAAGGACAAGTTCAT
>PMVV01000144.1 GCA_003166475.1 Bryobacterales bacterium
CGCTCCGCCCCCAGCCCCCAACCCCCAGCCCCTAGCCCCCTCTCCCGGCAAGGCGTCAGCTTCGCCACCTCCCGCCCCTCCGAGCAGCTCTTCCCCCTCGACGCCCTCCGCGCAAGCTGCCAGGAGGTCATGGCCGCGCCCGATTTCGCCCACATCCTGCAGCTCGGTTCCCCCAGCGGATACGAGCCCCTCCGCCGCTACCTGCTCGACGCCGCCCGCGCCGAAAACCTGGCCGCCCCGGACGACGACCTCATCGTCACCAACGGCTGCCAGCAATCGCTCGACCTGCTCGCCCGCGTCATCCTCCGCCCCGGCGACAAGGTCGTCGTCGAAGATCCCGTCTACCCCGGACTCAAGAGCCTTTTCCTGGAAGCCGGCGCGCAGCTCATCGGCGTTCCCGTAGGCGCGGACGGCGTCGAGATCGAACAAACCCAGACCGCCCTCGATCGCGAGCGCCCACGCTTGATCGTGGTCACCTCCAACTTCCAGAATCCGACCGGCGCGACCCTCCCCATCGCCGCGCGCGCCGCCCTCCTGCGTGCCGCCCAAACCGCTGGCGTGCCACTGGTCGAAAACGATATCTACGGCGACTTGCGCTACTCGGGCGACGACCTGCCGCCCATCAAGCAATCCGCCGATGCCGGCCACGTGATTCTCTTGCGCAGTTTCTCCAAGATTACCTTCCCCGGCCTGCGCGTGGGCTGGGTGCTCGGCCCGCGCGCCTTGATCGCGCGCCTGGCCCAATCCAAGCAGCTCGCCGACCTGCATACCGATCAGCTTTCCCAGGCCGTGCTGCTGCGCTTCGCCGAATCCGGACGCATGGCCGCCCATCGCACGCACATGCTGCAGGCCGGCGCCGAGCGTTTGGCCGCGGTCCTGGCCGCCTGCGACCGCTATCTGCCCGCCGGATCGCGCTTCACCCGTCCGCGCGGCGGCATGAATTTGTGGGTGCGCCTGCCCGAACCCCTGGATGCCGGCGAATTGCTGGCCCGCGCCCACCGCGAAAACGTCTCGTACCTGCCCGGCAAGTATTTCGCGGTCTCGCGCTTCGATCCCGGCTCTCTGCGTCTGAGCTTCGCCGGCCTCACGCCGGACGAGATCCGCAAAGGCTTGGCCACCCTGGGCACGATTTTTTCAAGCGAGCTGGAGAGAACGCGGTCCAATGCCGCCCCGGAACCGGCTCCCGCAATGGTTTAGGTGGCACAGGCTTCAGCCTGTGAAGGAGTAATTATGTTCCTCGACGAAACGTTCAGAGTCAAAGTCGGCTTAGCCGAAATGCTCAAAGGCGGCGTGATTATGGATGTCACCAACGCCGACCAAGCCCTCATCGCCGAAAAGGCCGGAGCCGCCGCCGTCATGGCCCTGGAGCGCGTGCCCGCCGATATCCGCCGGGAAGGCGGCGTCGCCCGCATGGCCCCCATCAACAAGATCCGCGAGATCATGCAGGCCGTCAGCATCCCTGTCATGGCCAAAGCCCGCATCGGCCACTTCACCGAAGCCCGCATCCTGGAAGCCCTCGGCGTGGACTACATCGACGAGAGCGAAGTCCTCACCCCCGCCGACGAGGTGCACCACATCGCCAAGCGCGATTTCAAGGTGCCCTTCGTGTGCGGCGCGCGCAATCTCGGCGAAGCCCTGCGCCGCATCGCCGAAGGCGCCGCCATGATCCGCACCAAGGGCGAGGCCGGCTCCGGCAATATCGTCGAAGCCGTGCGCCACATGCGCACCATTCAGAAGGAGATGAAACAGCTCACCGTGCTAGGCGCGGAAGAGATGGTGCACGCCTCCAAGGAACTGCAGGCGCCGCTCGAGTTGGTCGAATGGGTCGCCCAACACGGCAGGCTGCCCGTGCCCAACTTCTCCGCCGGCGGCATCGCTACGCCCGCCGACGCCGCGCTGGTCATGCAGTTGGGCGCGGAAGCCGTCTTCGTCGGATCGGGTATCTTCAAGTCTTCCGACCCCGACACGCGCGCCCGCGCCATCGTCCGCGCCACAACGTATTATAAGGATCCCGTGAAGCTCCTCGAAGCCAGCGAAGAATTGGGCATGGCCATGCCTGGCCTGGACATCTCCAAGATCCCCGAAGGCGAGCTGCTCCAAACCCGAGGCTGGTAAGGTAGCACAGGCTTTAGCCTGTGTCCTGTGGCATTCATGAAACGAATAGGAATCCTCGCCCTCCAAGGCGATTTCGAAGCCCACGCCCGCACCCTAACCCGCCTGGGTGCAGATCCCGTCTTCGTGCGCACCGCCGCCGATCTAGACACCGTCGACGCCATAATCATCCCCGGCGGCGAAAGCACCACCATGCTCAAGCTGTTGCACGCCGAAAACCTCCTGGCCCCCCTGGCCGCCTTCGGACGCCGCCGCCCCATCTTTGGCACCTGCGCAGGAGCCATCCTGCTGGCCGCCGGCGTCTCCCATCCCGCGCAGGAGGGCCTCGGCCTGATGGATATCGACGTCGAACGCAACGCCTATGGCCGCCAGATCGATAGCCGCGTGACCCGCCTCACACCCGAAGCCGAATTCGCCGCCCGTACCCACCCCGGCGAAATGGAAGCCGTCTTCATCCGCGCCCCGGTAATCCGCCGCGTCGGACCTCAGGCGCGTGTGCTCGCCCGCTACCAGGGCGACCCGGTCCTGGTCGAGCAAGGCAAACACTTGGTCGCCACTTTCCACCCTGAGCTAACGGCCGATTCCCGGGTCCACGAGCTCTTCCTCTCCAAGCTATGACCCACTCGTTCCTGTTTAGTGGGGCAGGCTCTCAGCCTGCGGCGGCCTCTCAGGCCGCCCGCCTGCGCTCTCAACAACCCCAAACTAATCCATGACCCCCTCACCCAAGACCCGCGTCCTCTTCATCTGCATCGGCAACTCCTGCCGCAGCCAGATGGCCGAGGGCTTCGCCCGTAGATACGGCGACGACGTAATCCTCCCCGCCAGCGCCGGCCTGTCCCCCGCTTTCATGATTGCGCAAGATACCGTCCGCGCCATGGACGAAAAGAACATCGACATCCGCGACCAGTTCCCCAAGAGCCTCAAACAGCTCGGCCGCGCCCAGTTCGACCTCTTCGTCAACATGAGCGGCTTCGACCTGCCGCCCGGGATCGACACCCCCGTGCGCGACTGGCCCGTCCCCGATCCGGTCGCCGAAGATTACGAAACCCACTGCCAGATCCGCGACGAGATCGAGACCCGCGTCATGGGGCTCATCCTGGAGCTGCGCCGCGCCGCCCGCCGCATCTAGCCAGCGTTAATACTCCAAGGGCGCGATCGCCGGATACCCGTCCGGCCTCGCGCCCCTCATCTCCTGCATGGTTCGGATCGGCGTCGCGACCTATTCGTCCGCTGTGAGGCGCTGAGCCGAAACGATGCCCTTAACACTGGCCACCGGGTTGCCGTTGGGATCGGTGATATCAATGTTAAAGCTGCCGGAGTATTGGTTTCCCGTCGGATCCAGCGTGACCTGCTCATGGATGTGCACGTAGTTGGCAAGTAACCCGGTGGTGGCATCGTAGCTGAGCGCATAATGATTGAGCTTGTAAGCGGAGGGTCCGGTCTGCGCCCATACTCCCATGCAAAAATTCCCCGTCGCCGGGGCGTGCCCGCCGGAGTTCATGAGTTCCGTTCCGTCACTATGCCACTCGACGTATCCCCAATCGACTACCGTGCCGTTGGGTGTACCGGGGCTGTTTTCCGCCACAAACCTCATCGCCCATAAGCCCACGATGGGGGCGCTGGAAGCGCCGCTGTCGGCAACCCGCACAAACTGGGCCGGCCGGTAGGCGGCTGGTATCAAGTAGGGTGCCCCTGGGGACGCGGCCGGTGGTGTCCCCGGCAGACCGTCACATCCCAAGGCCGCGATAGGCGCGAGGGCCGCGGCGATTACCGCGAGTCCCAGCGTCGTAGTCATTGTTCTGAGTGCTTTCGTCATTGAGTGTTTTCTCCTGTTCCGCCGTTTGAAGCGGCGGCATGATCGAAACTACCATTGGCCCCCGCAGAAGTAGTGAAAGAAGGCTGAAACTCGCGTGATATTCGGATGAAGTGATGTTAAATCATTAAGAACCAGGAAGATGCGGAGGTATGGTAAGATGCACTCCCAGGAGGGATTTCTGCCTGAGCAGCGCTGGACGATCTGAGCGCCACGTCCGCCAGTACCGGTTTGGCGATTACAAGCTGGACCTGGAAGGCGGATTCTTGCTGCGTGGCGGCGAAGAGGTCGCGCTGCGGGCCAAGTCCTTCGAAGTCCTGACCTACCTGGTCGAGCGGCACGGCCGGCTGGTAACCAAAACGGAACTGATCGAGGCCGTCTGGCGGGACGCGGCGGTGACCGATAATTCGCTGGCCCAGTGCCTGGTTGAGATCCGGCGCGCGCTGGACGACGATGCGCAGGAGTTGGTCCGCACCGTGGCCCGGCGCGGCTACCTCTTCGTTGCGCCGGTGACGACCCCTCCCAGGGAATTTCCGCGCACCCCCGGCGAGGCTGCGCCCATCTTGGCGCCGGCACCCTCAAAGCGACTCGATTGGAGAATCCTGGGAGTTGCGATCCTTTTGCCCGCCATGGCCGCCGCCGGAATCCTGCTCCGGATGATTTGGCGTCCCGCCGCCAAAGAGCCGCCCGTCTATACCCAGATCACCAGCTTCACGGACTCCGCTGTCGCGCCCGCACTGTCGCCCGACGGACGAATGCTTGCATTCTACCGAAGCGACCGGCCATTCTTTACCGCCGATCAGATTTACGTAAAACTGCTTCCCAACGGCGAGCCGGTTCAAGTGACTCACGATCCGCGCCTGAAATACAACCTGGCATTTTCGCCGGATGGCTCGCGTATCGCCTACACCGTGATCGTTGACGTTCCGACGGACTGGAACACGTATACGGTACCTTCGCTCGGAGGCGATTCGACGCTGTTCCTCCCCAATGCCGCCGGCCTGACCTGGTTGGACGACCACCATCTGCTATTCTCGGAACGCAAAACTGGTGCGCACATGGGGATCGTAACGGCTACCGAGAATCGATCGGCACACCGTGAAGTTTATTTCCCGGCGGACGAGCGCGGCATGGCGCACTATTCCTATGCGTCGCCGGACCGGAAGTGGGCGCTGGTCGTGGAGATGGATACCGATTGGCTGCCGTGCCGTTTGATTCCTCTAGCGGGCGGATCTCCTGGCAGGCGGGTGGGGCCTCCAGGCGCTTGCACCTCGGCGGGCTGGTCTCCGGACGGAAGCTGGATGTATTTTGGAGCCGCCATGGCTGGGAAGCAGCATCTGTGGCGCCAGCGTTTTCCCGACGGGCAACCGGAGCAAATTACTTCGGGTCCTCAGGAAGAGGACGGCGTGGCCGTGGCTCCCGACGGCCGCTCGCTCATCACTTCGATTTTCACACAGCAAAGCTCAGTCTGGCTTCATGATTCCACGGGAGACCACGCCGTTTCCACGGAAGGATACGCGGCCAGTCCCGATGAACACGGTCCCCCCTTGTCATTCTCTTCCGATGGCAAGCGGCTTTATTATCTGCTGCGGCACGACTCGCCCGCCTCTCCCACCGAACTTTGGCGCGCCTCTCTCGATTCCGGCCGGAGCGAAGCCGTCGTATCGGGGTTCTCCATTCGTGCATACGACATTTCGAGCGACGAAAAAGAGGTGGTCTTCTCGACGCAGCCTGCCGGACAGGCCTCCCAGCTCTGGCTGGCGTCCCTGGACCGGAGTGCGCCTCCGCACAGGATTGCGGCAACCGGGGAGGACTTCCCCCATTTTGGTCCGAACGGACAGGTGCTGTTCCGGCTTACCGACGGCAAAACGCGCTATCTCGCTCAGATGGGGCGGGACGGCGCAAAACGAACCAAGGTTGTTCCATTTCCGATTATAAACACCGGGGCTATTTCTCCGGACCGCCGTTTTGTGATCCTCTTCGCCCGCGCGTTGGAGTCCAAGACGCCGAACGCGGTCGATACCATCGCCATCCCCATCGCGGGAGGTCCGGCACGGCGTATCTGCCATGCTTGCGAGACCACATGGTCTCCCAACGGAAAGTATTTCTATGTAGGGATCGACTCGCCTTCACTCACGGATACCACCGGCCGGCTGCTGGCCATTCCGGTGCCTGCGGGCGAAACCCTGCCACCGTTGCCTGCGTCGGGAATCCGCACGGAGGCGGAAGGGCTTGCGATTCCAGGTGCCAGGACCATCGAGCAAGGCAATATCGCGGCCGGTCCGGACCCTTCCACTTACGCCTACGTGAAATCCGCGGTGCACGCCAACCTGTTTCGAATCCCGCTCCAGTGATGCTTGTGGGGCAGGCTCTCAGCCTGCAGCGGCCTCTCAGGCCGCCTCTTAGCTTAAATCTCAGCGCGGGCGTGAGGTCGGCGCGCCGGGCTGCCATGCAGTAGGCCTTCGACGCTGATATCCTCGTCAACGTCGGGCCAATGCACCCCCTGTCCAGTCCCGATGAGGCGAAAATTTGCCCGTTGCGCTGGCGTAGCTTCCGATAAGCGCCATGACCAAGCCAGTGGAACGCCGATAACCCGTCCGTCGGCCAAATCGGCGATGATCTCGTCCTTGGTCACGCGCACCCTTAGGATGCTGGGATCGCTAGTCGCCACAGTGTTCATACCACGCCCTTAGGATAGCAGGCAGATGCCTTCGGATGAGTCCGCGGATTGCGTTCAACTCTTGGGACTTGAACCCGCTGCTGTGTGCGAGTACCAGCGGCTCAAGCCAGAACTTGCGGGTCTTGTCCTCACGCTCCACGTGTACGTGAGGCGGTTCGGCGCAGTCGAAGCTCGTGAAAAAGAATCTATAGGGTCCAGGGATTCCCTTGATTCGCGGCATTCGGACCGTCGCTCCAGACGGACATCTAAAGGCATATCATACTTGAACACGCGTGTTGAGGAGCCCGCCCCACGCTACCATCGAATAGTGGACCAGTTCGCCTTCGACTTCGCCCCCGCCCGCCGCGTCTACTCCGTCAGCGAGCTGAACTCCGCCATCCGCGCCACCCTCGAGCGCGACTTCCCCGACGTCTGGGTCTCCGGCGAAATATCCGGCGTCAAGCTGGCTACCAGCGGCCACTACTACTTCACCTTGAAGGAGGCCCAGGCGCAGGTGCGCGTAGTGGCCTTCCGCTCCGCGCACCGCTATTGGAAATTCAAGCCCCAGGACGGTCTCGCCGTGCTCGCGCGCGGCCGCATCGACGTCTTCGAGGCGCGCGGCGAATACCAGCTCATCGTCGAACTCCTGGAGCCCCTGGGCCACGGCGCGCTCCAACTCGCCTTCGAGCAGCTCAAGAAGAAACTGGCCGAAGAGGGCCTCTTCAATCCGGCCCGCAAGCGCCCGCTCCCGCGCTACCCCCAACGCATCGGCATCGTCACCTCGCCGCGCGGCGCCGTCATCTCCGACATGATCCAGATCCTGTCCCGCCGCTTCCCGGGTCTCCACATTCGGCTCTTCCCCGCTCTGGTGCAGGGCGATGGCGCGGTGGAGGAGGTTTGCCGTGGGATCGATTACTTCAGCCGCAACCCCTGGGCCGAGCTGGTGATCGTGGCCCGCGGCGGCGGATCGCTCGAAGACCTCTGGACCTTCAACGAAGAAGCCGTGGCCCGCGCCATCGCCCGCTGCGCCGTCCCGGTGGTCTCCGCTGTGGGCCATGAAACCGATGTGACCATCGCCGATTTCGTCGCCGATCTGCGCGCTCCCACGCCCTCCGCCGCCGCCGAAATGATCGTCTGCACGCGCCAGGAACTACTGGACCGCATCGCCGGCCGCGAACAGAAACTGGTGCACGCCATGCGCTATCACCTCGCCATGCTTGCACGCCGCTGGCAACAGCAAGGGATCGAGCGCCCGCTGGGACTGCTCCACCGCGCCATGGGCCGTCAGGCCCAGCGCGTCGACGAACTCGAATTTCGCCTCCGCGATCTCCTCCGCACGCGGCTTGAGCGTTACGCCCGCGCCCAACGCGCGCTAGCCGCCCGCCTGCATTATTTCGACCTGCGCCCCCGCTTCGCCGCCGACCGCCGCCGTCTCGATCAGGCCTACGCCGGCGCTTCGCAATCGCTGCGTTTGCAACTCGCCCGCCGCCGCGGCGCAATCGAGCAACTCTCCGCCAAGCTCTCCCAACTCAGCCCCCTCCTCATCCTGGATCGCGGCTACGCCATCGTCACCAACCAATCCGGAGCCATAGTAAAGTCGGCCGCCGCCGCCCCGCCCGCCTCCACCATCCAGGTCCGCCTCGCCCAGGGCCGGCTGCATGCGACGGTCGCAAGCACAGCGGAACCACAGATGGACACAGATCGACACAGATAAGAAAGCGGTGTGCCGGACCAACCGTTCCCCACCACCCTGCCACGCTTACCGAGCCGCGACCGTCAGGGAGTGCCACATGGCCCTCCGGGCCACCAAGGGCAGTGAAGACGCACGGGGCAGTGGGGCGGGCGCCCTCGCCGGTCCACCGGCCGCAGGCCGGCAGCGGTTAGCGTCTTCAACGTCTTCAACGGAGCGGTCCCCCACGCCCAGGGCCGTCGTAATGCTACAGTATCTACAGCAGTTGGATCACCTTCATCCGTGTGCATCTGTGTCCATCTGTGGTTCCGTCCTTTTTGCGCTTGCGGAATGTAGCGAAGGCGGCTAGAATCAGGAGTTTCGAATAGTCCAGGAGGAAGTATGGCATCAATCGCCGAGAGGGTGAAGCAGATTATCGTCGAGCAACTGGGTGTGGACGAAGCCCAGGTGGAGGACAACGCGTCGTTCGTGGACGACCTGGGCGCCGATTCCCTCGACATCGTAGAGTTGGTCATGGCCTTCGAGGAAGCCTTTGAATTGGAGATCCCCGACGAGGACGCCGAGAAAATAGCCACCGTCAAAGACGCTGTCTCGTACATCGAAAACAAGTCGGCCAAGAAGTAGCGGCGACGCGTTTTTCCCAGGAGTATTTGCTTGTCACGCAGAGTCGTCGTAACCGGTGTGGGCTTGCTGTCCTCCGTAGGCATCGGGACCGAGGCAACCTGGCAAGGCGTACTGGCGGGTAAGAGCGGCATCGGTCCTATCACGGCCTTCGACGCCCGCCTCTTCTCCTGCCGCATCGCCGGCGAGGTCCAAGGTTTCGATCCGGCCCGCTACATCGAGAAAAAAGAAATCAAGAAGATGGGGAGGTTCATCCAGTTCGCCATCGCGGCGGCGGATTACGCCATCGGTTCGGCCGGCCTCCGCGTGGACCCCGACGAGGCCGAAAACGTGGGCGTCTACATCGGCAGCGGCATCGGCGGATTCGAAGTCATCGAACGCGAACACCAGACTCTGCTCGAACACGGTCCCCGCCGCATCTCCCCGTTCTTCATTCCGGCGACCATCGTCAACCTGGCTTCCGGCTACGTCTCCATCCGCACCGGCGCGAAAGGCCCCAATTCGGCCACCGCCACCGCCTGCACCACCAGCGCCCATTCCATCGGCGACTCTTTCCGCCTCATCCAGCGCGGCGACGCCGATGTCATGATTTGCGGCGGCACCGAAGCCTGCATCACCCCCATGGGCATTGGCGGGTTCGCCGCCATGCGCGCCCTTTCCACCCGCAATGACGAACCCCAGCGCGCCTCCCGTCCTTGGGACCTCAACCGCGACGGCTTCGTGGTCGGCGAAGGCTCCGGCATCCTGGTGCTGGAAGAACTCGAGCATGCCCGCCGCCGCGGCGCACGCGTCCTGGCCGAAACCATCGGATATGGCATGAGCGCCGACGCCTTTCACGTCACCGCGCCGCCGCCCGATGGCGATGGCGCATTTCGCGTCATGCGCAACGCCCTGCGCGACGCCGGGCTCCAGCCCTATCAAATCGATTACATCAACGCTCACGGCACGTCCACCGATGTCGGCGACCGCGCCGAAACCGCCGCCATCAAGCGCTGCTTCGGCGAACACGCCTATAAAGTCGCGGTCAGCTCCACCAAATCCATGACCGGACATTTGCTGGGCGGCGCCGGAGGCCTGGAAGCCGGCATCACCGTCCTCGCCATCCGCGACCAAGTGGCCCCGCCCACCATCAATTACGAAACTCCCGATCCCGAGTGCGATTTGGACTTCGTCCCCAACCAGGCGCGCCCCATGCGCATCGACCACGCCCTGTCCAACTCCTTCGGCTTTGGAGGAACCAATGGCGCTCTCATCTTTAAACGATACACGGAGTAAGAGAAGACAGAAGTCAGAAGTCAGAAGACAGAATACCGGCACCGCCTTCTGTCTTCTGACTTCTGTCTTCTGTCTTCTGTCTTCTTTTTTATGAAAATCATCGTCTGCATCAAGCAAGTTCCGGCCCGCGATTCGCAATTGCGCGTCGCGTCATCGGGCGCCTGGATTCAGGAAGCCGATCTCAGCTACGAGATCAACGAGCCCGATGCGTACGCCTTGGAAGAAGGCCTGCAACTCAAAGAAAAACACGGGGGCGAAGTGGTTGTGCTGTGCGCCGGACCCGCGCGCGCCGCGCAAACCATTCGCGAAGCCCTCGCCAAAGGCGCAGACCGCGCCATTCACATCGAAGAGGAAGACCTCGGCGCTTTCGACCCGCTGGGCGCCGCCCGCCTGCTCGCCGCGGCCCTGGCCCCGGAAAGCCCCGACCTCGTCCTCACCGGCCTGCAATCCGACGACCTGGGTTACGGCCAAACCGGCGTGATCCTTGCCGAACTGCTGGGCCTGCCCCACGCCACCATCATCATGCAGGTGGAAAAGCACGATGGCTCCATCCGCGTGAAACGCGAGTTGGAAGATGGCTGGTTTCAGCATGTCGAGATGCCCTTGCCCGCGCTGCTCACCATTCAATCCGGCATCAACAAGCTGCGCTATGCCACCCTCATGGGCATCAAAAAAGCCAAGAATAAGGAGATCCGCAACGTAACCGCCGCCAGTTTGGGCGCCGGCTCCGCGGTCCCCTCCATCCAACTCAGCCGCGTGTATCTGCCGGGCCGCTCCAAGCAGACCCAGTTGTTCGACGGTCCGCCCAAAGAGGCCGCGGCGAAATTGGTCGAGAAGCTGAAATTCGAGGCGCGCGTCATATGAGCATTCTGGTGGTCATGGAACAACGCGCGGTCCAGGGCCCTCCGGCCTGGAGCCGCATGTCGTGGGAGACGCTGGCCGCCGGCCAGCAGCTCGCGCGCGAATTGCAGCAGCCCGTCTCGGCCGCCGTGCTGGGACAGGGCATCGAAAGCCTCGCGTCGGAACTCGGCGGTAAGAAGCTCGACCATGTCTATGCCGTCGAGCACGACTTACTCAAAGACTACACGCCGGATACCTACACCGCTGCCGTGCGCCAGTTAGTCGAACACACCGGAGCCGGCATCGTGATCTTCCCGCACACTTACCAGGTGCGCGATTTCCTGCCCAAGCTGGCCACCGCGCTCGGCCGCGTGGCCGTCAGTGACGTGATCGCGCATCGCATCGAGGATGGCAAACTGGTCCTGGTGCGCCAGCTCTTTCAGGGCAAACTCAACGTGGACGTCCGCTTCACCGGCGACCCGCCCTATTTCGCCTCGTTGCAAGCCGGCGCCTATCGCGCCGATCATATCGAAGCCGGCGCTGCAGCAGTCGAGAAATTCACGCCGCAGCTCACCCCCAGCCGCATTAATCCATTGGAACTGTTCCGCGAGGCGCAGCGCGCCGTCGACCTGACCGCCGCCGAGATCATCGTCTCCGTCGGCCGCGGCATCAAGGAAGCCGACAACATCCCCATCGTCCAGAAGCTGGCCGATGTCCTCGGCGCGGAGCTGGCGGCTTCGCGGCCCATCTGCGATTCCGGTTGGCTCCCCATGGAGCGCCAGGTCGGCAGCTCCGGCCAAACCGTCGCCCCCAAGATGTACCTGGCCGTCGGCATCTCCGGCGCCATCCAGCATCTGGTCGGCATGAAAGGCTCCAAGACCATCGTCGCCATTAATAAGGACGCCAACGCGCCCATCTTCGAGGTGGCCGATTACGGCATCGTAGGCGACCTGTTCCAGGTTGTGCCGGCGCTCGTAGAGGAAATCAAAAAGGCCAAGGCCTGACTTCTTGTACTTGTATTACAACTGCTCAGAATCTTCGCAGTCTGGCGCCGGTTTTTCGTGGGGCAGGCCCTCGGCCTGCCGCGGCCTCTCAGGCCGCCTCTTTGGTTGCGGCTATGCTGCTCTGCGGGGCAGGCTGATAGCCGGCGGCGGACTTGCCAGCCCGCCAATCGCGTAGCGCGCCCCTTACCTGTGACAAGCCGAGACACCCCCGCATCCCCATGAAAACAAAATAAACCACCTCCGAAATCCCCGGACCCGCGAACAAGCCCATGCTATTCTCATCGTCGGAATGGGACACACAACCGACAACCCTCCCCTCACCAGCGTCCAGCAGTGCGTCGCCGACGCCCTGGCCGCCGGTTCCACCCTCACCGATGCCGCTGAAACCTACGGCGTCCATCGCGTTACCATCTACCGCTGGATGAAGACCTCCAAGCCCTTCATCGTCGCCCTCCACCGCGCCCGCGCCGAATTCGTCCTCGCCCGCCGTGACGACCTCTACCATCTCAGCAACCGCGCCCTGGAAACCCTCCTCGCAGTCCTCGACAATACCAGGTCGTCGCCGGCCGTCCAACTCCGGGCCTCCATGTTCATTTTGCAACGTCCCCAGTTGCCCAAGACCGGCTGGTCCATGCCTGAGCCTGCCCCAGATCCGGACGGCAAGAAACTCCTCGACTCGGCCATCATCGAACAGGACTACGATAGCCTGCCCGGCCTCTATGACATCGAAAGCGACGCTGAAACACAATCCCCCGCTGAATCAGCCACTTCCGAACCCCAGCCGCCCCCGGAATCGCCGCTCCCGCCGCCCGCCGCTCCCGCCCGATGCAACCAAATGCAACACGATTTCGAGATTTGCGATGCCGTAACATCCGCCGCCCCGCAGCGCCCACCCGTTACAATAGAAGCTTCATGCGCCGCCTCCGCCACGCCATCTGCAACGAGGTTTTCGAAAACTTCACCCTCCCCGATGCGTGCCGTGCCATCCGCCAAGCCGGCTACACCGGCATCGAAATCGCCCCGTTCACCCTCGCGGAAGATCCGGCCGCGTTCCCGCCCGCCCGCCGCCGTGAATGCCGCGACATCGTCGCCTCCGAGGGCTTGCAGTTCGTTGGCCTGCACTGGCTCATGGTCAGCCCCAAGGGCCTGCACGTCACCACGCCCGATGCCGATCTCCGCTGCCGGAGTTGGCAGCATATCCGCCATCTCATCGACCTGTGCGCCGATCTCGGTCCGGACGGCCTGCTGGTCTTCGGCTCGCCGAAACAGCGCTGCACCACCGGCGGGATCGGCCGCGCGGAAGCTACCCGGCACTTCGTCGAAGGCCTGGCCGCCGTCGCGCCGCAAGCGGGCCTTCGCGGCGTCACCATCCTGATGGAAGCCCTCCCGCTCGGCCAGTGCGATGTGGTCACTTCGCTCGACGAAGCCGCCGCGCTCGTCCGCCAGATCGATCACCCCGCTATCCGCACCATGTTCGACTGTCACAATGCCGTCGACGAGACCGAGCCGCACGCCGCGCTGGTCGAACGTTACTACGATCTGATCCGCCACATACACGTCAACGAACTCGATGGCCGCCACCCTGGAACCGGCTCCTACGATTTCAAGCCGCTCTTCGATCTGTTGCGCCGCCGCGAGTATGCCGGCTGGATCTCACTCGAAGCTTTTGACTTCACCCCGGGCGCGGAAACCATCGCCCGCGAGTCACTTACATTTCTGGAAACCCAATGAGTAAATACGTCGTTACCGGAGGCGCGGGCTTTATCGGCTCCGCCATAGTCCGCGGCCTCTTGCGGGAAGGCGCGCGCCAGGTCGTGGTGCTCGATAACTTCCTCACCGGCCACCAGCAGAACCTCGACGAAGTCCGCTCCGCCATCGACCTGCAACGCGCCGACATTCGCAATTACGCGGAGATCGCCCCCATCCTAAGTGGCGCTGACGTGGTCTTTCACGAAGCCGCCATCCCATCGGTACCCCGCTCTATCGACGATCCCGTCCCGTCGCACGAAATCAACATTGATGGCACGTTCAACGTGCTGCGTGCCGCGGCGTCCGGCGGCGTCCGCCGCGTGGTCTATGCCGCCTCCTCCTCGGCGTATGGCGATACCGAAGTACTGCCGAAGGTCGAGACCATGACCCCGCGGCCTAAGTCGCCCTATGCGCTGCAAAAGCTCGTCGGCGAATACTACTCCCAAATCTTCGCTTCCACTTTCGGCATCGAGACCGTGTCACTGCGCTACTTCAATGTCTTCGGCCCGCGCCAGGATCCCTCCAGTCAGTATTCCGGCGTGCTGTCGCTGTTCATCAAAGCCGTGGTCGAGCGGCGCGCCCCGACCATATTCGGCGATGGCGAACAGTCCCGCGACTTTACGTACGTCGAAGACGTCGTGGATCTCAATCTGAAAGCCGCCCGCGCGCCGGGAGTTTCGGGCCGGCTGTACAATGGCGGCAATGGCGGACGCATCACGCTGAATGAGGCGTGGCGCCTGGTGCAGCAAATCGAGGGCCTCACGATCCCGGCGAATTACGGCCCTCCGCGCCCCGGCGACGTGCACGATTCGCAGGCGGACGTTACCTCCGCGGTCGCCGATCTCGGTCACGCGCCGCGCTTCTCCTTTGAAGAGGGATTGCGGCTCACCCTGGCATGGTACAAAGCGCAACAGACCCGGTAGCCCTGACGCACGAGCCGCTCTACCTGCATGGCATCGAGCTATACCGCGCAGGCGAGTTCTTCGCCTGTCACGAAGTGCTGGAAGAACTGTGGACGCCCATGCGCGGCCCGCACCGTCTGTTCCTGCAAGCCCTGATCCACTTCGCCGTGGCCTTCTATCATCAGCAGCGCCGCAATCCATTGGGCGCAGAACGGCAGTTGCGCAAAGCCCTGCGCAAGCTCGAACGTTACCTGCCGCTCTACGAAGGCGTGGATACGGCCACGCTTCACCGGGAAGGCCGGGAGTGCCTGCGTCGCATCCAGGCGGGCGAAACGCCCGAGCCGCCGCGCATGTTACTGCAACGCCTTCTCGATAGCTGACGCCGCCACGGGCGCAGCTAACTCATAGCCTTTCAAGTTAGGATGTAAGCCATCATCCGAGTAACCCTCGCGTAACATGCCTTTGTCATCGACCGTCGCGGCGTAGTAATCCGCAAATCCGGCATGTACCTTCGTAGTGTACTCTCGCAGCCATGCATTCAGCTTCAAGATATCCGTGGGCGGCCGCGACACTGTCTGCTTGTTCTTCGTGTAATCGCTGACTGGCATCACCGAACAGAGAATCACCTTGATACCGTGCGCCTGGGCCAATTCGGTCATCGCCTGAAAGTTTTCCTCGATCATGGTAATGGTCTCGGGGCCGGTGTTGTGCGAGATATCGTTAGTGCCGGCCAATATAATGAGCGCGGCCGGCTTCAGGTCGATCACGTCCGGATACATGCGCACCAGCATCTGCGGAGTTGTCTGACCGCCGATACCCCGGTTCACATACGGCTTGTTCGGAAAGGACTGCGCAAGCCTCCAGCCGTCGGTGATGGAATCGCCGAGAAATACGACGCGGCGCGGTTCGGCGGGCAGCGCCTTCAATCGTTCGTTGTCCTGATGATAGCGGCCGAGCTGATTCCAGTCCTGAAGCTGGTCGGCGAGACTGTGCGCAAAACCCGCCAGGCAACAGTTGGCCTTGGGCGGGTTGAATTCCTCCACCAACTGGCACCGGGCGGCGGCCGGCAACAGCAGCAGCGGGATCAGGAAGGTTGAGACGTTTCGAGACATGGGTTCTCCTTGGGCTTACGCACCCAAGCATAACTCAACTGCTGTACCACCGGTGGCGCAGGCTTCAGCCTGTGGGGTCGGGGGCGGGATTTATCCCGCGCGGGGCTTTAGCCCCGCACTTCGCGGGATCGACAGGTTGCCGGGTGGGTTTCTAGAGAGCCACTGACAATGCTTCTTCTGAACTGAGGCCGATGTGAACCAGTCTTCAACTGGACCATGAACTCGGCGTTCATTAGCACAACGTAGCGCGGATCTTCTTAGGCAGCTTCTCCAGAACGAGATCGTAGGACGCCCGCACCCGGCGCTTGGTCTCCGCCGCGCTGAGCGCATCCTCCGTCTCCAGCGCCACCCACAGATTCCGCGCGAAGTACGGCGCTTGAATGATCCCCGGCCTCTCGACTAACTCGGCAAACTCCTCGCGCTGGCATTTGAAAATAAGCCAGACGTCGGGCGGTTCGAGCGCCAATATGGCAAACACCTTGCCACCAATCTTGAAGACCAGGTTAGCGCCCCACTGCACGGTCTCCGTGGCGTGGGGCATCGACATGCAGTAACGGCGCACCCATTCGATGTTCATATGGCGATGGTTCGACCATATCACACGCATAACGCCCCGCGCCAGGCCCGTTCAATGATAGAGTTATAGCAATGGCGCGCATACTCGACATGCACGAGAAATGGATGGAGAAGCCCGCATACCGAAAGGAGTACGAGGCACTCGCGGAAGAGTTTGCGCTGGCTGCAGCGGTCATCGATGAGCGGAACGCGAAGACACGGCCGGATAACGGTTCACGGGAGCGCCGCCGGTGACTCCAGCCACAGGTGTGCCGCTACCCGAAGCCGAGATCGGCGAGATCTGCCGCCGCTATCGCGTGAAGGAGTTGTTTATATTCGGGTCCGCTGCGCGCGGGGAACTGCGCCCTGAAAGCGACGTTGATTTTCTGGTGGACTTCCTGTCGGACACGAGACCTGGATTATTGGGTCTATCGGCCATGGCCCGCGAACTCTCCACTGTGGTGGGCCGGCACGTCGATCTGGCCGTCAAGCCTGCGTTGAGACCGCTCATTCGACCAGAGGTGCTTGCCGAGGCTGAGCCGATATATGCGGCGTGATCGCCAGAGGCTGCACGATATCATCGAGGCGCTGACCTGGGTGACGGCGGCAGCGGCGGGCCGGACGGAAGATTAGTTCAGCGGCGACGAAGTTCTGCGTTACGCCATCGCGCAGCAACTAACCGTCGTCGTCGGCCGCTCGTGTGGCAAACGGTAACCGACGATGTCCCGGTAGTTCTCGAGCGGGTTAGGCTCCTGTGACCTACTCCCCCTCCTCACTCCCCACCTTCAGCACCGCCAAAAACGCCTCCTGCGGAATCTCCACCCGCCCCACCCGCTTCATCCGCTTCTTGCCTTCCTTCTGCTTCTCCAGCAGCTTGCGCTTGCGGCTGATGTCGCCTCCGTAGCACTTGGCCAGCACGTTCTTGCGCATCGCCGGGATCGTCTCGCGCGAGATGATCTTGTTCCCGATCGCCGCCTGCAGCGCCACTTCGAACATCTGCCGCGGAATCAGCTTGCGCATGCGCTCGATCAGAATCTTGCCGCGCTCGTAGGCGAAATCCCGGTGAATGATCATGCACAGCGCGTCCACCGGATCGCCCGCCACCAGCACATCCAACTTCACCATCGGCGCCACCCGGTAGCCTGCCAGGTGATAGTCGAGCGAAGCATAGCCGCGCGAGCAGGATTTCAGCCGGTCGTAAAAGTCCAGCACGATCTCGTTCAACGGCAGCTCGTATTCCAGCAGCACCCGCCCGCTGCCGATATGTTCGAACTTCTTCTGCTCGCCGCGCTTCTCTTCGAGCAGGCTCAGGATGCCCCCCAGGTATTCTTCGCGCGTGATCACCGTCGCCAGAATGATCGGCTCTTCCACCTGTTTGATATTGGAAGGATCGGGGAACTTAGTCGGGTTATCGACTTCGATCAGTTCGCCCGCCGTGGTCGTCACCCGATACCGCACGCTGGGAGCGGTGGTGATCAGGTCGATATTGAACTCGCGCTCCAGCCGCTCCTGCACGATCTCCAGGTGCAGCAGTCCCAGGAAGCCGCAACGGAAGCCGAAGCCCAGCGCCACGGAATTCTCCGGCTCGAAGTTGAAGGCGCTGTCGTTGAGCCGCAGCTTCTCCAGCGCGTCGCGCAGCAGCCCGTGTTCGTGCGACTCGATCGGATACAGCCCCGCGAACACCATGGGCTTGATCTCTTCAAATCCGGGCAGCGGCTCCGCGGCCGGATCATCAGTATCGACAATGGTGTCGCCGATCTTGGCGTCGGAAACGGTCTTGATGTTGGCGAACATGAATCCGACTTCGCCCGCGGAAAGCTCGTCGCACGGAGTCGCTTTAGGCGCTTGGTAGCCCAGCCCTTCCACCTCGAAAACCTGCGAACTCGCCAGGCTGGACCACAGCCGGATGCGCTGCCCCTTGCGCAGGACGCCATCCACCACGCGGGTCAGGATAATGACGCCGCGGTAAGGGTCGAACCACGAGTCGAAGATCAGCGCACGCAGCGGCGATTCGGGCACTCCCTTGGGCGGCGGCACCAAATGCACGATCGCTTCCAGCACCTCGTGTATGCCGATGCCCTGCTTGGCGCTCACCAGCACCGCGCCCGAGGCATCCAGGCCGATCACGGATTCGATCTGCTCGCGGATGCGCTCCGGCTCGGCCGCCGGCAGATCGATCTTGTTGATCACCGGAATGATCTCCAGGTTGTGGTGCAGCGCCAGGTAGGTATTGGCCAGCGTCTGCGCCTCCACTCCCTGCGACGCGTCCACCACCAGCAGCGCGCCTTCGCAGGCTTGGAGGCTGCGCGAAACTTCGTACGAAAAATCCACGTGGCCCGGCGTGTCGATCAGGTTCAGTTGGTACATGTGGCCGTCGCTGGCTGGATAATTCAGGCGCACGGCGTGGGCTTTGATAGTGATGCCGCGCTCGCGCTCCAGGTCCATGGTGTCGAGCACCTGCTCCATCATTTCGCGCTGCTGCAGCGC
>PMVV01000386.1 GCA_003166475.1 Bryobacterales bacterium
CTTTACGGTGGACTCGCAGCGGCGGTAACTGTTGACATAATGGACGACGTGCTGGCGACTTATTATCAGGAAATAGGCGCTTCAAGCGTGGTGACGGAAACCATCCGCTTTGGCGGGATTGCCGTTCAGATTCCATTGCCCGACTTCACCGCCCCAATACAAAACATCATCCCTCCCAAACCGAACCTGAACATTACGGTGCAGGCTCCAAACGGCTCTGCGGTCTCAAAGGGCTCGGTGCAGTTGGTTAGCGGTGGCGACCTTGGGTTTGGAATGCTCGGGAACGTTGGTGGTAACGGACTCGCCGCCATACCCGCGCCGCCAGGACCCTACACGGCCCGGGTTGACTCATTAGGGTTTCAACCACAAACGCAGAACGTAACCGTTCCTGCTTTGGGTGGTACAAGCCTCAGCTTCGTACTTCAATTCCTCCCGCAGCCGCTGGCATTGTCATTTAACCCAGTCACCCCTGTGCCGGCGATGCTGGGGATGCCGTATCTGTTTTCTTTCTGCTCGCCACCACTAACGAATCCAGCGCAGCTTTGCGAGGTTCCTCCAGCCACAAACCCAAGCGGCGGTCAGCCGCCGTATCGCTTCCAACTCGCCACGCTGGGCGGCTTCCCTCCGATGGGAATATCTCTGAGCCTCAACGGCTTGCTGACAGGCACCGCGAAGGCCGCGGGCACGGCCAACTTCCAGGTCTGCGCGGTCGACCTTAGCGGGGCCTCCGTGTGCCAGCCCGTATCCCTCACAGTCGATCCGGTCCTTACCATAACTACGTCCGGGAATGGCACAGTCGGCTCTTCTCCTCAAGGGACTCCGTGCGGCTCAGGTTGCTTCGGCTTCGCCCCCGAAACGGTCGTCACGTTGACCGCGACTCCCAACACGGGTTCCACATTTACCGGATGGTCTGGCGCGTGTTCGGGAACGGGATTGTGCACTGTAACGATGGGGTCCAGCCAGACTGTGACGGCGACTTTTAGCGGGGCTGCCGGCGGTATGAACTGCAGCGGCTCAGTCACGACCAATATCAGCCTTCCCATGGCCGCCGGAACCGCCCTTGCTGTAATCGTCGGTTCCTCTATTGACGGATCCTTTTTCCCGTCGGCATCCGTGACGACGACCCAATCGCCTCCAGGAACTCCGACATTCCCTATCCAGGCGGGTGTGCTATCCTGTCCTGCGGCGCAGACCGATCTCGATCTTTACCAAGTCATCGACGGCGTAGTCACTGGCCCTTCTCTCGCCAGCGTCTCCGGATTGAATATCTCTTTTGCGTGCCCGTGAGGTCAAGTAATTCATGCGGCGATGCTGTCAAGCAAGACGCTCCGTGCAGGATGCGCGGCGATTATTTGCCCGGATGCCGCGCAGGAGAAAGAACTCGTTATGTCCAGCCCAACGCGCGCAGCTCCGGCTGGAAAGATCGTTACTTGGAACAAAATGACTTCGACCAATTGGACGACGCGTACGACAAAACCCTCGGACAACTCGTCCGCATGCTCGCAGAACCTGGCAAGTGGTCGATCCACTGAATTCGCCCCCTCACCCGCTCGGCCCCTTGCCCGCTCAGCCGCGATTCTCCTGCTCCTGTCGCTTCTGCTAGCCGCCTGCCACGCTACCCAACGCAAGACCATCGCCGTCGTCCCCAAAGCCACGTCACACCTCTTTTGGGTTTCCGTTCAGGCTGGGGCTATGGCCGCGGGCAAGAGGTTGAACGTTGACATCCTCTGGAACGGCCCGTCCACCGAAACCGATTATGCGCGCCAGGTACAGATCGTCGATTCCATGATCGCGCGGCAGGTGGATGGCCTGGCGGTCGCCGCGCAGGACCGCACTACGCTGAATGCCTCCCTGGACCGCGCCGCCGCGGCTCACATACCGGTCACTGTATTCGATTCGGGCGTGGATTCCACGAACTACATGACTTACATCACGACCAATAACTTCCAGGCCGGAGAGATGGCGGCGCGCAAACTGGCGGAGCTGCTGCATGGCAAAGGACAGGTCGCCATGTTGATGCACGCTCCCGGGAGTAAGTCCACGGCGGATCGGGAAGCCGGTTTCGAAGAAGCCTTGCGGAAGGAGTTTCCCGGCCTGCATATCGTGGCGCGCCAGTTCTCTATGTCGGACCGTGCGAAAGCAATGGCCGCGGCCGAAAACTTTCTGACTGCCCAACCGGATTTGGACGGCATGTTTGCCTCCGCCGAGCCCGGTTCGGTGGGCGCCGCGCTGGCGCTGAAATCGCGCGGACTCGCCGGGAAAGTCAAGCTGGTGGCGTTTGACGCCGGCGACGATCTGGTGCGGGATCTGCAGGACGGCTCCATCGACGCGCTGGTCGCGCAGGACCCTTTCCGCATGGGCTATGAAGCGGTCAACACTCTCGTGGACAAGCTGCACGGAGGCAATCCGCCGAAATTGATCGATTTGAGCGCCACCGTAGTCACTAAGCGCGATCTGGAAAAACCCGAGATTAAGGCGCTGCTGTTTCCGGATGTACGGAAGTACTTAAATTAGCCTGTTCGCGGACCAGCCGGGCAGCCTCCCGTGGTATGCTAAGAACTCCCAAATGGCACAGGCGAGGCCCCTCCCGCGCATCTGCATCGCGCTGGGTTTTCCGGAGCTGGATCGGTTGATGGAGCACGCGCGGCGGGAAGCCGAGGCGGGCGAATCGTTTCTGGAGTTCCGCCTGGATTACCTGGAACATCCCGAGCGCGGCGCCGTAGCCATTCGCGGGTTCCTCGAACAATATCCGGACTGCATCGTGCTGGCCACCTGCCGCCGCCACCAGAACCGCGGCAAATTCAACGGCAGCATCGAAGAAGAAATGCGCGTTCTGGATGTGGCCGTCACGGCCGGTGCGCAGGCGGTGGATGTGGAGATCGAGAGCGCCGAGCCGGGCGCCGCCAAGCTCAGCCTCTTTCGCGGACGCGCGCGCCTGATTGTCTCTTACCACAACTACGAGGCCACTCCGCAGCTCGATACGCTGCTCAGCCGCATGACGCACATACCGGCCGATGGCTACAAGATCGTGACCACGGCGCGCAAGCCCTCCGACTACGGGCGCGTGCTTACACTGGCCAAAGCACACCCGCGCACGCCGCTGGTGGTGCTGGCCATGGGCGAACTGGGCTTTCCCAGCCGCGTGCTCTCGGCCGCTTTTGGCGGCATGTATACTTACGCCGCTCCTACGGCCACGCAAGGCACCGCGGCCGGGCAGGTTTGCGCGCGGCAGTTGCGGCACCTCTATCGCGTAGACAAGCTGTCGCGCTCCAGCAAGATCTACGGCGTCGTGGCCGACCCGGTGCGCCACTCGATTTCGCCGGCCGTGCACAACCGCGCCTTCCAATACCGGCGCATAGAGGCGGTGTATCTGCCCTTCCTGGTGGCGCCCGCACAGATGCGCGATTTCTTCGGACTGGCCGAGAGGCTGCCGGTGGCGGGCTTCAGCGTGACGATTCCGCACAAGCAGAAGATCCTGCGTTACCTCGATGTCGTGGACCCGCT
The DNA here is from genome assembly GCA_003166475.1 of Bryobacterales bacterium. Classification (GTDB taxonomy): domain Bacteria; phylum Acidobacteriota; class Terriglobia; order Bryobacterales; family Bryobacteraceae; genus Bog-159. The sequence goes on from PMVV01000386.1 coordinate 3,505, forward strand.
GGCGCGCCGCATCGGGGCGGTGAACACCGTGTGGCGCAAGGCCGGCAAATGGCGCGGAACCAATACGGACGCGGCGGGCGTTACGGTGCCGCTGGCGAATCAGATGCGCCTGCACAACGCTTCCGTGCTGATCGTGGGAAATGGCGGCGCGGCGCGCAGCGCGGCTTGTGCGCTCTCCGACGCCGGCGCGCGTATCGCGCTGGTGGGCCGCAACGCCGACCGCGTGCGTTCGCTGGCGAAGATTTGCGGCGCCGAGGCGTTGCTCGCCGAGCAGCTTCCTGAGCGCCACTTCGACGCCCTGGTCCACGCCACGCCGCTGGGCATGTACCCGCACGTGAACGAGTGCTTTTTCAGTGGCCGCATTCCCGCCGACGTGGTGTTCGACATGGTCTACAATCCGCTCGAAACCGAGCTGACGCGGCGCGCCCGCGAACAGGGCAAGACCGTGATTCGCGGCATGCAGATGTTCATCGAGCAGGCAGTGCGGCAGTTCGAAACCTGGACCGGCCAGCCGGCGCCGCGCTCCCAGATGGAAAAAGCCGCTCTGGAGGCACTGAGTTGCATAACATGAAGCCCACCCGGATGACTCGCCGTCAACTGGCTGGCGCCGTCTTGAGCACGGCGGCGGCGGCCGCGCAAACGCCGGCGGCCGCGCAAGCGCCGGCGCCCGCGCCGTCCACGCCCGACGGAGAATTGCAGGCCGCGCGCGAACGGAACCAGCGCACCAGTGAGACTCTGGCCGCGGCTTGGGCCAAGGTGAAGGTCCCCATGGAGACCGAGCCGGCCTTCCACTTCACCGCGTGAGGCGTCATGGCGGAACTGGCTAACGAGATCTACTTCGCGGGCATCGCCGAGCTGAGTCGCATGCTGCTGGCGAAGGAGGTGACCGCGGTGAATCTGGCGCGCGCGTTTGGGCGGCGCCTGGAAACCCTCGGTCCGCGTTACAACGCGCTGGCGCTGCCGCTCACCGAGCGGGCCATCCGCCAGGCGAAAGCCGTGGATGCCGAGATCGATGCCTGGCGCAAGCGCGGCAAGCTGCGCGGACCGCTCGTAGGCATCCCGTATGGCGCCAAGGACCTGCTGAGTGTGGCCGGACAGATTACCACGTGGGGCGCGCGCCCCTACGCCGCGCAGGTATTCGATTACGACGCCACGGTGGTTCACAAACTGGAGAGCGCCGGCGCGGCGCTGGTGGGCAAACTGGCCATGGTGGAACTGGCGGGCGGACCGGGCTACCGCTACGCCTCCGCTTCGCTGACCGGGCCAGGCCTGAACCCTTGGGATCGCACCCGCTGGTCCGGCGGCTCGTCGAGCGGCTGCGCCATCGCGGTGGCCGCTGGCCTGGCGCCGTTCGCCATCGGCTCTGAGACATCTGGTTCCATCCTCACGCCGGCGGCGTTTTGCGGAGTGACTGCGCTGCGGCCGACCTACGGGCTGGTGAGCCGCTACGGCGCCATGCCGCTTTCCTGGACGCTGGATAAGCTGGGGCCGTTCTGCCGTTCCGCAGAAGACTGCGGGCTGGTGCTGGAGACCATTGCCGGCGGCGACCGCCGCGATCCGGGATCGGCCGGCAAGAGCTTCTATTACACGCCGCAATACGCGCGCAAGATGAGCGAACTGCGCATCGGCTTTGCGCCAGCGGATTTCAACGAGTGGCCGGATGACGCCGCTCGGCCGGCCTTTCAGCAGGCTCTGGAAGCGATGCGCGGCCTGGGCGCCACCATGGTGGAAACCAGGCTGCCCGATTTTCCGTATGGGCCGACGATCGACGCCATTCTCTCCGCGGATGCGGCGTCGGTGTTCGAGCCGCTGATCGCCAGCGGCAAGGTGGACGAGTTGGCGGACCAGAAGCAGATCGCCGGATTGAAGGCCGGGCTGGAGATTTCCGCCAACGTTTATCTGAAAGCCATGCGCGTCCGCAGGCTGGCGCGTGAAGCGATCTTCAAGCTGTTCGGCGACGTGGACGTGCTGCTCACGCCGGCCCGCCTGGGTACAGCGCCCAAGATCGAAGAGCCGCTGGACCATCGTCCGGATCGCGCCAGGCCGAAGGATACCGGCCTCACGGCCCTGATTCCGGCGGGCAATCTGGCCGGCATGCCGGCGCTGGCGCTGCCCTGCGGGTTTGCGGACAACCTGCCGGTGGCGCTGCAACTGGCGGGTGTGCCGTTCAGCGAGAATACGCTGCTTGCGGTGGGCAAGGAGTTCCAGAGCCGCACGGATTGGCATAAGCGCAAGCCTCCCACAGGTTAAAGCCTGTGCCACCAGGCTGAAGACTGTGCTACCTACACGCGGTTGATCAGGCTGGCGACATATCCGGCGCCGAATCCGTTGTCGATGTTGACAACGGCCACATTGCTGGCGCAGCTCGTGAGCATCCCCAGCAGCGCGGCCAGGCCTTGAAAGCTGGCACCGTAGCCGATGCTGGTGGGCACCGCGATCACCGGACAGGAGACCATGCCGCCGACCACACTGGGCAGCGCCCCCTCCATGCCGGCGCACACCACCACCACGCGCGCTTCGGTGAGGCGCTCCCGATGACTCATCAGGCGATGGATGCCGGCCACACCCACGTCGTGGATGGCATCCACCTCGTTGCCCATCACTTCGGCGGTGACGCGCGCTTCTTCCGCCACCGGGATATCGCTGGTGCCGGCGCACACCACGGCAATCTTGCCTTTGCCGCGGACGGTCCTGTCGCGCCAGAAGCGGATGGCGCCCGACAGCGGGAAATATTCCGCCGATTCGAAGCGCGCCCGCACCTGCGCGGCGGTATCCGCATCCGCCCGCGTGATGAGGACGTTGTGGGCGTTCTCGAGCAAGCTGCCAGCAATGGCGATAATCTGCTCCGGGGACTTGCCTTTGCCGAAGATCACCTCCGGCATGCCGTGGCGCAGGGCGCGATGGTGATCCACCTTGGCGAAGCCCAGGTCTTCGAAAGGCATGTGGCGCAGGCGGTGCAGCGCGCTGTCCACATCCACCGCGCCAGCGCGCACCTGCTCGAATAACTGCCGAAGCTGCTCTTCGTCCATACGGAAAGAATAACAGGCCGCCGGCGCGGGGCTGAGAGCCACGCGCAGGCCGGGGGCCTGCCCCACTTCAGTGCTGCCACTTGGTCTGCGCGCCTTCGCCCGGAAATGGCCAATTCTTGTCCAGCAACAA
>PMVV01000496.1 GCA_003166475.1 Bryobacterales bacterium
TCGGTCTGCTGGTGCTGGACGAAGCCTTCGATACCTGGAAAGCGAACAAGGTCAAGTACGACTATGGCCGCAATTTCGACGAATGGTGGCAGCGGGACATTTCGGCAATGGTGCTGCGGGACCGCAACCATCCCTCCGTCGTTCTCTGGAGTATTGGGAACGAGATTCCCGAAGTGCTGGTGGAGAGGGGTCCTGCGATTGCCAAGCGGCTAGCGGATCAGGTGCGCTCGCTCGACAGCAGCCGCCCGCTGACGCAGGCCGTTCCGACGAGCACATCCGGACCGTTCCCCGATGCGGTGCTCGCGGTCCTGGACATTGCGGGCTACAACTACAACCTGGCCCGGAACTACGCGAACGACCATCGCCGGGTCCCCTCGCGACTCATGATGACGACGGAATCTTTCCCCGCCGCGGCGTTCGAGCAATGGCAAGTGGCGAAAGACAATTCGTTCATCCTCGGCGATTTTGTTTGGACCGCGATGGATTACCTCGGTGAATCGGGAATCGGCGCCTGGGCGTACGGCACTCCCCAACAGGCGTCGCAAGCGGGAATGATGATGACCGGCATGCAGGGCATGGCAGACAAGATGTTCCTGGCCATGGCGAATGGCGTGGATATGAAGGCGATGATGGCCCAGGCCGGCGGCAACCAGGGCGGGCAGTCCCCCATGAGCTTTCTGGCCCCCGGCTATCCCTGGCACGCAGCACAGTGCGGCGATCTCGACCTGACGGGACACCGCAAACCGCAGTCGTACTATCGCGACATTCTCTGGAACGGCGGAGATCGCGTGTATGCAACCGTGCGCCTGCCGGAGCCGGAAGGGAAGAAGATCGTCGCCGTGGCATGGGCCGTGTACCCGACCCTTCCAAGCTGGACCTGGCCCACTCAGGAAGGCAAGGAGTTGCAGGTGGAAGTGTACTCCGGAGTGGAAAAGGTCCGCCTTTACTTGAACGACAAGCTGATCGGCGAGAAAGCAACGGGCCGCTCAGAGGAATTCAAGGCGCTGTTTACAGTCCCGTATGCGCCTGGCACGTTGAAAGCCGTGGGCATGCGAGGCGACCGGGCGGTTGCTGAGAGTGTCCTGACAACGGCCGGCAACCCTGCCCGGCTGCGATTGACGGCGGACCGCACCACGCTTCAAGCCGGCGGGCAGGACCTGTCGTTCGTGACCGTCGAGGCCATCGATGCGGAAGGGCGATTCCAGCCAAATGCGGACCAGGAGGTTCAGTTCGCCATCACCGGGCCCGGCGCGATCGCGGCGGTGGGTAACGCGGACGGCAAAGATGAGAGCCCTTATCAAGGCGATCGGCGCAAGCTGTTTCAGGGACGTGCGCTGGTGGTGGTACGGACACAAGGGCAGAGTGGGGCGATCCAGTTAACGGCCAAAACAGCAGGCCTCGCCGGGAACGTCTTGAGGCTCGATGCGAAAGCGGCGGCCCCTCGCTCCGAACTGCGTTGACCGCGGCCGTGTGGGGCGGGCGTCCACGCCTGCAGCGGGTCTCCAGACCCGCTACGCTGTTTATCGCTGGGATCGTTCGGCGCTCGGTTTGCGGCTTGCCGCAATGCGGGAAGGCCGCGTGCGCCGCGAACCCGTGCATGCGAGGAGGCTTGGCCTATGGCGCTTCCCAATCGAGCGCGTAGATCTCGTCGGCACCGACGCTGCGCGCGGTGATCAGGGAATTGTCTGGAGCCGGCGCGAACCAGCCACCCACCCGCATGTCCTTCAACCGCGCGCGGCGCTCCGTTTTCCGGTCGCGCAGGCGCACCCTCCACCAGGAGGCATCATCACCGCCGGTGTTGTAGAACAGGGATTCGCCGTCGGCGGACCAGCCTGGATAACCGCTCTGTACGCTGGAAAGCTCGGACTGCTTATGCGTCTGAAAATCGTAGAGCACGATCTTCCAACCGGACACCGAGAGGCCCGCGATGAATCGTCCATTGGGCGACCAGCGGGGAGACCACATCCCCTCCGAACCCGGCAAGGGTGAGATCCGACCCGTTTTCGGGTCCACCATGTTCACCACATGAGTGGGCTCAGTGCTGGCCAACTCGTTACCGGAGCCACCGAAAGCCAACGAGACTCCATCCGGCGACCAGGACGGGTCAATGTCGCCCTCCTTCCCGCTCTCTCCGTTGGTAACCTGCTTGAGGGCGCCGCCATCGAAAGACACCACGTAGATCCGGTTCGGGGCTCCCACGCGCCCTCCGGCGAATGCAATCTGCTTCCCATCCGGAGACCAGTGCGGCAGGCTGGCCGCAAAGGGAGGCGAAGTAAGCTGCAGGCGCTGGCTACCATCTACCGCGCAGCGCCAAAGCGATGCATCCGGTACCGAAACGTAGGCAACCCATCTCCCATCTCTGGAGAATTCAAGCTGATCCCCCGATAGCCCACCGAATGCGGGAGCGAGTTGGCCGGATTTCAGATCATAACGGAGAAATTCGTTGCGGCCCTGGGCACTAACGACAAATAAGCGCTTGCCGTCGGCGCTGGGAACCGGCCAGAAGATATCCAGTGGACCGTTGGTCAACTGGAGCGGCCCACGCTCCCCGCTCTGGAACCACCCCGCACTCTCGCGGAGGGCCCAGACGTTCAGGTTTCCCTTCACCTCCGCATCGAAAACGAAGTATTTGCCGTCCGGTGTCCAGCTGCCGTAGGCCCCAGACTGGGATAGGTTCCAGCCAGGAAGCAGCGGATACGCTCGGTTTCCATCAATTCGGGCCTCCCAGAGGGAAGGATAGAAGGGTCCGCCGGGATCAACAGAGAAGCGCACTCTGCTTCCGTCGGGCGACCAGCGTACCCAAAAAGGCATGCCAGGAACCGTTGCCAACTTGCGAACTTCGGTCCCGTCGCTACGCGCGAGGTGCAACTCCCGGTCCCTCGCATAAACGACTTGTTGACCATCAGGGGACCAAGCCGCTGCACCGAACGAAGCGGCAAGATCGCCCAGCCGCCGCGCGGAGCCGCCCATCAGCGGTGCCACCCACAGCTCACAAAGCTTCGGGGAACCCACGTTCCGGCACAGCAACCACTCCGTACGGTCCGGAAAAATATCCACCAGGCTGGCATCCTTGACCGGCAAGGGCAGAGGGACCGATTCACCTCCTTTCACTGATACCTGATAAGCCCCATTGTCCGTATAGAAAAACACCCGCGAACCGTCGGTGAGCAATGGAAGACCCTTTGGCCGGCCATCGTTGGTGATCTGGACCGTAGCTGTTATTCGCGGTGGCGGCAGCGGCCGAGTGAGCCAAAGCAAGGCCGCGCCCGCACCCGCGATGATCGCGGCCGCGAGCGCCGCCCATTTCAGCCAGGACCGGCATTTGGGCGCAGCCGCTGGCTGCAAAGATGGCGACGACGCATGAAGGGCGAATGCAAGGTCGGCGGCGGACTGGAACCTGCGGTCCGGCTCCTTCTCCAGGCACCGCCGCACGATCAGCGCGAGCGCCGGCGGAACCGACGCGGGTAACTCCGCCGGATCGTCCTTCAGGATCGCATGCATCACCTCGACCGAAGAAGCTCCGGAAAAGGCCCGTTTACCCGAAAGCGTTTCGTGGAGCACCAGGCCGAAGCTGAACAGGTCCGAACGGTGGTCGGCCGGCTCGCCGCGTACCTGCTCCGGCGACATATAGCCTGCCGTGCCCAGCACCATGCCTTCATCGGTCAGATCGGCCGTGGTCGAATCCGGCGTCGGACGCCGCTGCTTGGCCAGCCCGAAATCCAGGATCTTCACATGGCCGTCGCGCGTGACCATGATATTGTCCGGCTTCAGATCGCGATGCACCAGACCGGCCGCGTGCGCCGCCGCCAGCCCGTTGGCCACCTGCGTGGCGATATCGACCGCCCTCGGCGCGGGAAGCGGGCCAGCCTCGATCGTGCGCCGCAAAGTGTCGTCACGGACCAGTTCGGTAGCTATCCAGTACGTGCCGTTATCGCAGCCGATGTCGTAAACAGAGACGATGTTGGGGTGATTGAGCGCGCTGGCCGCACGGGCTTCCCGCTCGAAACGGGCGATACGGTCCGGGTTGCTGGCCAGGCCGGCGGGAAGCACCTTGATAGCCACGTCGCGCTTCAACCGCGCATCGCGGGCGCGCCAGACCTCGCCCATCCCGCCCCGGCCCAGCAACTCCACAATCTCGAAGTTGCCCAGCTTGGCGCCCGCGCCGAGTGCTTTGATCGCCGAAATCGGAGCGCTTTCCAGGAAAGAATCGGCCTGCTGGTTCAGCAGCGCCTGCACTTCTGCGCGAAGCTTTGCATCGTCGGGACAGGCCCGCTCCAGGAATGCGGCACGCGTCTCCGGCGGTTGCTCCAGGGCACCCTGGCAAAGCTCCTCGATTTGTTTCCAGCGCTCAGCCTCCACTGGCGCATCCTGGGCTGAGTTCATTCTTCAGCCACATCTTGGCCATGCGCCAGTCGTTTTTCACTGTGGTCGGATGCACGCCCAGCACCTCCGCCGCCTCTTCCACACTCATCCCACCGAAGTAACGGAGCTCCACCACCTGCGCCTTGCGTGGGTCGAAAACCGCCAGTTCTGTGAGCGCGTCGTCCAGCGCCACCAGCGCCGCCGATTTCGCGGGTGAAAAGGCCAGGCCTTCCTCCAGCGGCAGAACCTGCGCCCCACCGCCTCGCTTGCCCCGGCACAGCCCGCGCGCGTGATCCACCAGGATGTGCCGCATCAGTTGCGCCGCCACGGCCAGAAACTGGGCCCGGTTCTGCCAGTTTACATGTGCCTGATCCACCAGCTTCAGGTACGCCTCGTTCACCAGAGCGGTGGTTTGCAGCGTGTGGCCCTCCCGCTCCAGCCGCATGTAGTGGCGCGCGATGCGCCGCAGTTCGCCTTCCACCTGCGGCAATAGCCGGTTCAGGCACTCCTGGTCTCCTGCCCTCCAGCGCAGCAGTAGTTCCGTAACTGACGCGGACTCGGTCTGGCCCAAAATGTTTTCTCCGGTGGCTGTCCCTTTCCAGGAATTATATCGCCTCTGGAGGGTGCCAAAGCGGGATTTGAAGGAGGGGAAATGAGGAACGGACTATTGATCGGGATGATGTTTTCGCTGGCGCCGGCATTCGGTGCCGAGCACATGAGCGTGGCGGTCTGCAATATAGGCGACCTACCCGCCCAGGTGATCGAGCGCGCCGAGGCCGAGGCCGGCTACGTGTTCCAGTCCATGGATGTCGAGGTCCGCTGGACCGGTTGCGGCGCGGAAGTGGACGCGGCGGACGCCCGGCTGCGCCCGGATTTCATCGTGCGAGTGCGCGTCGGCGGGCATCTTCCCAAGGCGGGCGCCACCTCCCTCGAAGCCATGGGTCGTGCGTTCATGAACGTCGATGGCACCGGGAATATGGCGGACGTGTATTACGGAGCCATCCGCGAGCTGGCGAATCTCTATCCCGTGGCGGGAAGCGAACAATTGATGGGTTACACTATTGCGCACGAGTTGGGGCACTTGTTGATCGGCGCGGGTCATCGGCCCAACGGCCTGATGCGGGCGGCGTTGAGCAAGAAGGAATTGGAAGCGCTCAACCGGCGTCATTTGAAGTTCAACGAGGCGGAGCAGGCCGCCATCCCTGCACAAGTTGCAGTCGCGTACGGCTGGCGCAGATGAGGGAGTCGGAAATGAGCGTTAAGTAGCTTGACTTACAGATTACGTGTAATTACAATACCCGTATGGCTCCTTCCGCCGCGCCGCAGCTCACCATGCGTCAGGCCCTCGCCATCCCCGCCTTCCGCAAACTGTGGCTGGCGACCCTGGTCAGCATCTTCGGCGATTTCCTGGCGCTCTACGCCATCTTCAGCGAAATGACCTTTCGCATGCACGCCTCCGCGCGGGCCATCACCCTGGTGACCGTCTTCTTCCTGCTGCCCCTGGCCTTCGTGGGACCCGTGGCCGGCGTATTCGTGGATCGCTGGCATCCCCGGCGCACCATGGTGACCAGCGACATCGCCCGCGCCGTGCTGGTGCTCGGGCTGGTCTTCGCGCGCGCCCCCTGGCACATCTACGTCGTGTTCCTGGCCCTCAGCACCTTCTCCAGCTTCTTCACCCCCGCGCGCTCGGTAACCTTGCCTCAGATCGTGCCGCTCAACGGGCTGATGGGCGCCAACGCGCTGATCCAACAGACCGTGCAGATCCTGCAAATTGGCAGCCCCGTCCTGGCCGGCGCGCTGGCGGGGTGGGCCGGACCCAGTTCCTGTTACTACCTGGATAGCGCCAGCTTTGTGTTCTCCGGCCTGGTGATCGCCACCATCGCCATCCCCGCGCGGCCGGCCCACGCCAACCGGGAGGTCAAACCGGTGGTGCGCGACCTGCTCTCCGGCGTGCGCTTCATTTTTGGCCATCCGGTGATTGGCTTCGTAATCCTGTCGATCGCGGCCGGAACCTTCGCCATCGGCGCTTTCGGCTCTCTCATCGCGGTGTACGTGCGGGACGTGCTGCACGCCAATACCTATCTGTTCGGCGCGTTGGGATCGACCATCGGCGCAGGCATGTTGGCCGGCGGGTTGGTCGTGACACCGCTGGGCCGCCGCATCCAACAGAAGGCGCACCTGATCACCGCGGGAATCCTGTTGTGCGGAGTCGCGATCGCCGCTATCGCCTGGGCGGCGAACACCGCGGCTGCGCTGGCCGGGTGCTTTGCCATCGGCATCGGCGCGTCGCTGCTGACCATTGCCGCGATGACCCTGATGCAGGGGCAAGTCCCCGCCGAAATGCGCGGGCGCGTGAGCAGCAGTTCCATGTCGCTGATCTCGATATCGCAGGGCATTGCGCTGCTGTTTGCGGGCGACTTGGCGTCCCGTCTGGGCATCGCGGCGGTTTTCTATGGCAGCGCGGCACTGCTGCTGGTCATTGCCATAGCCGGTACCTACCGGCTCAGGCGGCTTGAAAGGAGTGTAACCTCATGAAGAAGACGTTTGAATTCGGGTCCGGCCGGTTGCGCGGCAAGGTCGGGATCATCGCCGAGCGCAAAGAAGGCAAAAACTTGAAGGACCTGCTCGGCCAGTTCGTCAACAAGGGCGATGGCCGCGGCAACGTGGTGATGGCCCGCGTCAACGACGACGCCCTGGCGCGCATGGACCAGTTGGTGGAAGCCTCGCTGTTCGGCAGCCGTTCGGAATGCGCCGCCTTTCTGATTGGCGCGGGCATCGCCAGCCAAAAGGACTTGTTCGAACGCCTCGGCGCGCATACCGACGAGATCCGCAAACTCAAAGAGCAGCTTCGCCAGGTCGCCATGGATGCCCTAAAACCAAACGAGTAGCGACGCAGCGAATCCAATTTGGCCCTTTGTTTGCAATCGATCCCAACGGGCGAGCCAATCCCTTCCGGCGCCCCCATCACGCGCGCGCCCGCATGCACCATTACAGAAATATTTCACTTTTTGCTTTTTTGCTATTGCCTCCGCGCGAAAAAAGGTTATTCTATGGATGATTGTGCCCCGACAACAGGAGGCGTTTATAATGTTTGACAGTCAGAAGATCTCTGCCAACGACGAAGAAGATATGGAAGACTTTCAAGACTACGACGACGAAGAACATCCGGACCTGACTTCGAAGCTCGACGAGTTCGACGACGAAGACGAGGACGAGGAGGAAGAAGAAATCACTGTGGTGGTTGCCACTATGGAAGCACCGCCGCCAGTTCCCGCTCCCGCTCCTGCCGGACCACCGCCGGAAGCCCCCGCGGCCGAGGCGCCCAAGAAACCGGCCAAGAAGGCCACCCAGGCGGCTGCCAAGAAGGCCCCGGCCAAGAAGGCTGCGGTCGCAGCGCCGGCCAAGCCCGCGGCTAAAGCGGCTCCGGCGAAAAAAGCCCCGGCCAAGAAGGCTGCGGTGAAAGCCCCGGCCAAGCCCGCGGCTAAAGCGGCCCCGGCGAAAAAGGCCCCAGCCAAGAAGGCCCCAGCCAAGAAGGCCGCGGTGAAAGCGCCGGCCAAGCCGGCTAAGAAGGTTGCGGCCAAGAAAGCGCCACCCAAGCCAGCCCCAAAGAAGGCCCCGGCCAAGAAGGCTGCGGTGAAAGCGCCGGCCAAGAAAGCCGCCAAGAAAAAGGGCGGGAAGAAGTAGCCGCGCCTACTTGTTTACCACCGTCCGGCAGCGTTCGAATAGTTCCAGTAACGCTTCGGCGTATTCTTCGGCAGACCGGCCAGCCGGTTTGCCGGAGAATCCCGTGGCGGTCGCGCTCCCCTTTCCGTAGCCTGTCGTTACCGCAATAAACTTCATCAGCTCCAGGGATACCTCGTCCTTGGTCCTTGCTGGAGGCGCTGGGGGCGCCGGGGTTTCCTGGGTTTCTTCGGGCATGTCGCTGGTTTTCCTCCGGGGTGTGATACAACTCTAGGGTACAGCATTTCTATGCCGCTCACCGCCTGCCGGCATGTCCGCAAAATGCGCGGCGGGGCTCAGTCCCACCTCCTGGAAGCCGACGACGGCAACTTCTATATCGTCAAGTTCCGCAACAACCCCCAGCACCGCCGCATCCTGGTCAATGAACTGGTATCGGCGGTCTTCCTGAAGTACATGCAGGTTTCTGCCGCGCCCGCCGGGATCATTCGCGTCACGCCCGAGTTCCTGGCCGCCAACCCGGAGATCTTCATCCACCTGGGCACGCAGCGCATCCCGGTCGCCCCCGGCTGGCACTTCGGTTCGCGGCACCCCGGCAATCCGGATGTGCTGGCGGTGTACGACTTCGTGCCGGACACGCTGCTCAGCGGGGTCAGCAACCTGACGGATTTCCTGGCCGTCCTGGTGTTCGACAAGTGGATGGGCAACGCCGACGGGCGCCAATCCGTCTTCTTCCGCGCGCGCGTCGAGGATTGGCAGGCGGTGGTCACCAAGGCGTTCGTGGCGGTCATGATCGACCACGGCTTCGTCTTCAACGGCCCCAATTGGGACTTCAGCGACTCGCCGCTGCAAGGGCTCTATCCGCGCCAGGTGGTCTACGAGAAGGTGCGCTCGCTGGACGATTTCCAGCCCTGGCTGGATCAGGTGGTGCATTTTCCGGAAGAAGTCGTTGACCGGGCCTTTCGGCAGGTTCCCCCGGAGTGGCTGGAAGGCGAAGAAGACGAATTCGAGCAACTGCTGGAAAAGCTGCTGCGGAGGCGAGCAAGGGTGCCCGACCTCATCTCCGTTGCAAGGAAGGGCCGGGTGAATCCGTTTCCGAACTGGTAAAGTAAAGCAGAAGACAGAAGTCAGAAGTCAGAAGTCAGAAGACAGAATGCGAGACATCCGGGCGGTTGGGGACACTATCAGTTCTATGCCGCAACCCAGACCTGCTGCCTCAAGCTTTCGAGACCTGCGAGTATGGCGCAAAGCGCACGAATTCGTGCTTGGGGTCTATCCATTTACAGCGACCTTCCCAAAGCACGAGACATATGGTCTCGCCCAGCAACTGCGCCGGGCGGCCGTATCCATACCCGCCAACATCGCAGAGGGCTTTCGCCGGCGCGGCAAGCCCGACAA
>PMVV01000338.1 GCA_003166475.1 Bryobacterales bacterium
AAGTGTACGGCGATGATGGCCTTCGTCCGCGGCGCGATGGCCGCGGCGGCGCGTTCCGGGTCCATGTTGAAGCTCAGCGGCTCAATATCCACGAACACCGGAGTGGCGCCCACCCGCGATACCGCCATGGCCGTCGAGATGAACGAAATGGTCGGCACAATCACCTCGTCGCCGGGACCCACGCCCGCCGCCGACAGCGCCATCTCCAGCGTGACGGTGCCGTTCATGGCCGAGATGGCGTGCGCGCACTGCGTGAAGCCGGCGAACTCGCGCTCCAGCCGCTTGACGAAATCGCTGTGCCCGCCCCAGCGCCCGCTGTCGAGCACCTCGCGCAGCAGTTCGACTTCGCGCTCGGTCGAAATCGGCCAATTGGGTATCTGCATTTACATCCCCTGCAGGAAATAATTGAACTGCTTCTCGCGCCCGAGCGTGGTCACCGGTCCATGTCCGGGAAACACCACGGTTTCGTCGGGCAGCGCGAAGAACTTCTCGTGAATCGAGCGCAGGATCTGGTCGCCATCGCCGAACGGCAGATCGGTGCGGCCGATGCTGTCGCGGAACAGCGTGTCGCCCGCCACCAGTTTCTTTTCGGCCGGCAGCCACAGGCTGATGCTTCCAGGCGTGTGGCCCGGCGTATGCAGCACATGGAACTCCCCGCCGGCCGCGCGCAGGATATCGCCGTCGCGCATGGGCGCNNTTGTGCGCGCCGCCGATGTGGTCGATGTGCGCGTGCGTGATCACGATGGCTTTCACGTGCAGACCGTGGCGCGCCAAGATGCGCTCGATCTGGTCCAGGTTGTCGCCCGGATCGATGACCAGGGCGTCGCCCGACTGCTCGTCGCCGAAAATGGAGCAGTTGCATTGCAGCATGCCCACCGGCAGGACCTCATGCACCATAAGTAACGATTGTATAATCAACGCATGTACGAAGTCCTTGGCATCCTCATGCGATGGTTGCATATCGCGTCGGTTGCGACGCTGATTGGCGGCATGTTGTACGGCTGGATGGTGCTGGTTCCGGCTACCGGAGTTCTGGCGGCGGAGGCGCGCAAAGCGCTGGCTGACAGGGCCGCCGCGCTTTATCGGCCGCTGGTCTTCGGGGCGATTGCCGCGCTGCTGGTTTCGGGCGGCTACAACCTGGCGACCAATCCGGGACACCACCCGCGCTACTACCTCCTGCTGATCGTCAAGCTGATGCTGGTGGCGCACGTTTTCGCGGTGGGCATCGTGCTGGTGACGAAAAACCCGGAACACCGCGGCCGCCTGTTCGGCGGGGCCGCCATCTCGGGCCTGCTCATCATTCTGATTTCGGCTTATTTGCGGCGGACGTTTTAGCCGAAGATCTCGGCGAGCGGCACGGCGATGTCCGGGTCGCTGGTGCGCAGAACCCCGTCCTCAACGGCATGCATGCCCGTGGCGGTGTGGATGAAGGCTTCACGCGTGCGGGGATCGATCACCCAGATGTAGCACACGCCGCACTTCAGGTAGTCTGCGATCTTACGTTGGATTCTGCTGGCGCGGTCCTCTGGCGAGAGCACTTCGATGCACAAGAAAGGCGGCTCTGTGAAAACCTCCTCGTCGGGTTCGGCGAGCATGGCGCAAACGTCGGGAACGCGATACCGCGTGGCGGACACTCGAATGCGCTGTTCCACCACCACAAACAGCGAAGGGTAATGAATGCGGAGCGCGAGGTGCAGGTTGCCCTGCGCTTTGGCATGACTTTTCTTGCCCACGTTACGGTCCTCCAGTTCCCCATCCACGTAATCGCGGTCCGGATCGTAGGAGGTGGACAGGTATTCCTCGAGTGAGACAAGCGTAGCGGCGCCCATGCGCCCATTATGCCACGAGCCGCTAGTGCAGTGTCCAAGAAANNGCACGGTGCGCAGACGACCAACAACGATCGTCCGCGCCACGCGGGGCGCCGGAACTGTACAGTTAATTCGCGGACATTACACTCGGCTAGCCGTTCTTCCAGGTTGCCCCTGCCGTCCGCGATGGCACGCCGGCAATGGTGGTGCTGGCGCCCGATCTGCAGTCCACCTGGACCGGCGAAGCGCTGCGCTCCGGCATACGCGCCGTGTTGCCCGGCGATCTCGGCCCGCGCGAAATTTTGGCGGCGGTGGAGGCGGCCGCTGCCGACGGCGCAGACGCAAACGCTCACCCCGCGCGAGATTCAGGTGCTGGCGATGCTGGCCGAGGGCCATGGCAACAAGACGATCGCCTGGAAGCTTGGCATCTCCGAACATACCGCCAAGTTCCACGTGGCGTCCATCTTGAGCAAGCTGAATTCAGGCACGCGCACCGAAGCGGTGACGCTGGGCATCCGCCGGGGCTTGATTCTGATTTAGAGGGCAAGGGAACTGATGGCTGGCAGTGGCGCAGACGATCGTTGTTTGTCGTCTGCGCACCGTGCTCGAACTCGGCAGGCCACGAAAAACGATGGCCTGCCCCACAGCGAATCTGCTGTACAGTTGTTTCTTGGACACTGCACTCGGCATCGTGTTACTTCTGCCGTTCCGCTTCGCTTCGCAAGTATTGCAGACTGATGGAACGGCACTCTGAAATAATAGAAACAGGCATGCCATCCGGATACGACGCTCTACGCACCGCCGCGGCCTGGCTCGACCTCTCCGCGCGCGGGCGCATCTACGCGGCTGGGGACGACCGCGCCCGCCTGCTGCACGCCATGACCACCAACCATGTGCAGCAGCTTACCCCCGGCGCCGGATGCTACGCCTTCTTCCTGAACGCGCAGGGGCACATCCAGGCCGACGTGAACCTGCTCTGCCTCGAAGACCGGTTCCTGCTGGATACCGAGCCGGAAACGCGCGAGCGCGTCTTCCATCACTTGGACAAATACATCATCGCCGACGATGTCGCGCTCGAGGACGTCACCGAGCGGATGGCCTCGGTAGCGGTGGAAGGCCCGCATGCCGCCGCCGCGCTCGCGGCCGTTGGCGCGCCCGTGCCGGATGCCGAATACGCGCACCAGCCGTGGAACGACGCGATCGTCGCGCGTGTAAGCGAGACGGGCGCGCTGAGCTTCCGCATCTTCATGCCGGCGGAAGCAAAGGCCGACTGGATCGCGCGGTTGGAATCCGCGGGCGCGGTCCACGCAACGCCCGCCGAAGCGCGCACCGTGCGCCTGGAGCACGGCAAGCCGCGTTACGGCGAAGATATCTTCGACACCACGCTGCCGCAGGAAACCCGCCAGATGCATGCCGTTCACTTCACCAAGGGCTGCTATCTCGGACAGGAGATCGTGGAGCGTATCCGCTCGCGCGGGCACGTCAACCGGTTGCTCGTGAGGTTGGAGGTGGAAGGCGAAGCCCCCTTGGCCCGCGGGACTAAGGTGACCGCCGGCGCCGCCGAAGCTGGGGAAATCACATCATCGGCGTTCTCGCCCGCCCTGGGTCGAGTGGTCGCGCTGGCCTACGTGCGCGCGGAGTATGCGACCGAAGCAATGGCGCTCGAAGCGGGCGGACGGCCGGCTACTACTTAGGCGAACCTCAAACAGTGGTGGAGACCCGCTGCAGGTGTGGCAGTATGGGCCGGCCGGCTGCTAGTCTGAGAGCAGGTCCCATGCACCTTTTTATGGCTCTGGCCTTGTTCGCTGCCACCTTGCCTGAGGCCGTGGTCGTCAAGCCCGTCGCTAACATGTACGCGCAACCCGCCGCGGACACCGAAGTCGTGTCGCAGGCGATCTACGGGACCAACATTAGCGTCGTCGAGACGCGGCCGGACTGGCTCCGCGTCCGCACGCCCGACGACTACACCGGCTGGGTGCCCGCCGGCGATCTGCGCCGCCTGAGCGCCGGCGAGAAACCTTATGCAGAGAGCGGGCGCGTGGCCCGCGTTGAGAGCCTGTTCGCCCACATCTATTTCGAGCCGAACGTCACCAAGCGCAGGCCGCTGATTACCGTGCCATTCGAAACCCGCCTGGAGGCGATTGCCGAACCGCAGGACAACTGGCGCTGGCTCGAAGTGCGCCTGCCCGACGATCGCTCCGGCTGGCTGCAGCGCGGCGACGTTTCTTTCGACAGCCAGCCGCTTTCGATCGAAGCCGCGATTGACCTGAGCCGCCGCTTTCTGGGCTTGCCGTACACCTGGGGCGGCACATCCAGCTTCGGCTACGACTGTTCGGGTTTCACGCAGATGCTCTGCCGGCGGCGGGGCGCGACGATCCCGCGCGATGCCGACGTGCAAGCCGCCTGGCAGGGCGTGGTCCCCGTGAAGCGGGAGGATCTGAAGCCGGGAGACCTGCTCTTCTTCGGCAGCGCCGCCGATCGCATCACCCACACGGGCATGTATATCGGCGAAGGCAGATTTATCAACGCGACCACCTGGATTCGTCCCGTGATCCAGATCTGCGATCTCGGCGACCCGCACTGGACCCGCTTGCTGGTCGCCTGCCGGAGGCTCAAATGAACCGTCGTCATTTCTTCGTGGCGCAGGCCGGGTGGCCCGCGCTATTGGCACGTTCCGCGAGCGGCGCGCCGCGCGCCACGGTGCGCACGGAAATCAAGCGCCTGAAGCTGCGCCACACCTGGACCACCACGATGTCGTCGAGCGACTATCGGGATACGCTGCATGTGGCGTACACCAATGACGGCGTCACCGGCCACGGCGAAGGCGCACCCATCGTGCGCTATCGCGAGAATGCGGAAGGCGCGCGGCAGGCGGTGGAATCGGTGCGCGAGTTGCTGGCGGCGGCCGATCCGTGGCAATTCGCCAAGGTCATGCAGCAGGTGTTCGGCCGCGTGGATGGCGAATGGGCCGGCAAGGCGGCCATCGATATCGCGCTGATGGATTGGGTGGGACAGAAGCTGGGCGTGCCGCTCTACCGCTACTTCGGCCTGGACCCGCGCGACACGCCGGTGACCACGTTTTCCATCGGTATCGACAATCCCGAGACGACTCGCCAGAAGGTGAACGAGGCGGCCGATTTTCCGGTGCTGAAGATCAAGGTGGGTCTGGATACCGACGAAGCCACCATCGCCGCCGTGCGCGGCGCGACGGACAAGCCTCTGCGCGTGGACGCCAACGAAGGATGGAAGGACAAGGAAGTAGCCGTCCGCAAGATCGACTGGCTGGCCGGGCAAGGCGTGGAGTTCGTGGAACAGCCCATGCCCGCCGCGATGCTGGACGAGATGCATTGGGTGCATAGCCGCGTACACGTGCCGCTCATCGCGGATGAAGCCTGCCGGCATGCGTCGGACATCCCCAAGCTGGTGGGCGCGTTCGATGGCGTGAATGTGAAGCTGGATAAGGCGGGCGGCATTTTGGAAGCGCACCGCATGATCCAGGTNNTCGGTGACGGCCGCCGCGCATCTATCGCCACTGGTGGATTATGCGGACCTGGACGGCAATTTGCTGATTGCCAACGATCCGTTCACGGGCGTGCTGGTGGAGAAGGGCAAGCTGATTCTGCCGGACCGGCCGGGGTTGGGGCTGCGGCCGGCCTGAGCCGTCCCACATTTTACGTAGGCTTAACACAGCACGCGAAACCGGCCCCCGCGGGCGCACGCCTCACATACTTGCTGGAAACTCTACACGCAGCCGCGGTGGCGCAGCCTCTTTCCCCTCTCTCCATACCAAGCGAAGCCGAGTCCCTGCCGGCGCGGGTGAAGTGCTGCTTCGACGCGTTGGAAACCCTGGACGCCGACGCGGTAGCGTCCTTTTTTGCGGCGGGCGCGACGGTCAGGCTCCCGGGCTTGGCGCCGATTTCCGGGAGAACCGCCATCCGCCGGGCGCTAGTGCAGTTTTCGCTCGATGTGGACGATCTCCGCCACGCGCCAGTACAGCTTTGGACCGCCGGCAACCTTTCGGTGTTTGAAGCCGACATGACGCTGACGCTGGCCGGCCGCACCGCGCTTACCTTCCCCGTCACATATACCATCCGGTGGGTCGACGGCCTGATCGATGAAGCGCGCGTGAACGTCTATCTGGAATCCCGCATGGCAGTGGCGATGGCGGCTTTCAATCGTCTGCCTTGAGTTTCTGCATCTACCAGCGCCATAGTGGGGCGGGCGTCCACGCCTGCAAGCGGGCCTCCAGACCCGCTCTTCCCCCCTAGCTAGCCCCAATGCTGTTCACTTAATGATGTTTCGGTGGGGCAGGCGATCGTTTTATGTCGCCTGCCAACGCTCCCCGCAGGCGGCAGACCACAAAGTGCGATGGTCTGCCCCACCAAAGTGAACAGTATTGCCCCTAGCCCCGAATCAACCGTACGGCATTCGACAACGGGTTCCCCGCCGCCGCAGGCGCCCCGGCCCCCGCCGGCTCCTCGGCCAGCCCCGGTTGCTCTCGCCCTTCCCCCGGCGCTAAGAACAAATTCGTCTGCACCCCGTGCTGCCGCGTGTACAAATCGTAATACCTGCCCCCCAAGCCATATAGCGATTCGTGCTGTCCGCGCTCCACGATGCGCCCGCCTTCCACCACCAGGATCTGGTCCGCGCGCCGAATCGTCGACAGCCGGTGCGCGATCACGAACGTCGTACGCCCCCGCATCAGGTACGATAGCCCCTCCTGAATCAGCGCTTCCGATTCCGAGTCCAGGCTGGACGTGGCTTCATCCAGAATCAGGATCGCGGGATCGGCCAGAATGGCGCGCGCGATCGACACCCGCTGCCTCTGCCCTCCCGATAGCTTGACGCCGCGCTCGCCCACCACGGTGTCGTAGCTCTTCTCGAACGACTCGGCAAATTCGTCCACGCGCGCAATGCGGCAGGCTTCGCGGATTTGCTCTTCGGTGGCGTGCGGACGCGAGAAGGCCACGTTCTCGCGAATGGTGCCGTCGAATAGAAACGTGTCCTGCAGCACCACGCCAAGCTGCATGCGGTACGAATCCAGCCGAATCGTGGAAAGGTCCACGCCGTCCACGAAGATGGCGCCTTCGCGCGGAGTGTAGAAGGCGGCGATGAGTCCGATAATCGTGGACTTGCCCGAGCCCGACGCCCCCACCAGCGCCGTCACCGTGTCCGGCGCCGAACGGAACGAGACATCGTGCAGCACAGTCTTGCCTGCGTCGTAGGAGAAGGTCACATGGTCGAAGACCACTTCGCCCCGGATGCGTCCGGCGCTCACTCGCCGCCGCGGGTCTTCGTCTTCCGGCCGCTCGCGCATCACTTCGCGCGTGCGCTCCAGCCCGGCCAGCGCTTCGCTGATCTGCGTGCCGATGCCCACGATTTGAAAAACCGGTCCGATCAGAAAGGCCAGGAACATCGTGAAGGTGAAGAATTGGCCCAGCGTCAGCGTGTGCGCCATCATCTGGCGCGCACCCAGATACATCACCAGCGCGCCCAGCACGCCCATCATGATGGTCGCCGCGAAGCTCATCAACGACGTGGACGTGAGGCTCTTCATCACGTTGTCCAGCAGGCGCTGCACGCCGCCGGAGAACACTTCCGCCTCCGCGGCCTCGGCGTGATAGCCCTTCACCACGCGCACTCCGCCCAGCGATTCGGTCAGCCGTCCGGTGACTTCGGCGTTGATCTTGCCCCGCTCCCGGAAAATGGGACGCATCACGCCGAACGCTTTGCCCAGCGCCAGGCTGAAGACCACGATCGCGCCCAGCGCCACGCCGGTCATCGGCGGGCTCAGCCGCAACAGCACGGCCAGCGCCAGCACGGCGGTCAGCAGCCCGCCCACGAATTCCACCAGTCCGGTGCCGATCAGGTTGCGCACGCCTTCCACATCGCTCATGATGCGCGAGACCAGCATGCCGCTCTTGTTGGAGTCGTAGTAGGAGACCGGCAGCCGTCCCACGTGCTCTTGCACCTTGCGGCGCAGCTCGGCGATCAGGCGTTGCGCGGCTTTGGACAGCAGTTGCGTCAGGCCGAAGGAAGTAATGCCTTGGATCAGCGTGGCCCCCACCACGGTCAGGATCAAAGGCCGCAGCAGGTAGTAATGACGCCTGCCGATGATGTCGTCCACCAGGTATTTCGTGGAGGCCGGCAGCACCAGTCCCGATACGCGATTGATGGCCATCAGCACCATGCCGAAAGCCAGCAAGCCACGGCGCGGCCGCACCAGCGCCCAGATGTCGGGCAGCAGCGCCCGCAGGCGTTCGGACTTGGGCAGCTTGGCCGGGTCTGAGGGCACGTTACTTATCAGTTTCGCACTTTGGAGGGCGGGCAATCATGCCCGCAGCCGGCCTTTCAGGCGGCCTACCGGCCTCCCAGGCCGCCCCGTTTGGCGGTAATCTTCTCTTAATACACCATGCCCATCGATCGCAGACAATTCTTAGCCGCGTCCGCATCCGCCCTCGCCGCGGCGCAAGCCAGTCCCCACCAGAAGCCCTACGGCTCAGGCTCCTTCGGAGAATGGATCGAAGATGAATTCGGCCTCCCCGCTTTCCGCTACACGTGCGACCAGGTCCACGACCCGAAGGCGGTCACTCAGGTTGGCCCCGGAATCCTCTCGTCTACCGATCACGTGCACCAGGTCGGCAACGACCGGCTCGTAGCCATCGTCTCCAACTATGGCTACGTGCAGGTGCGCCAGGACGAAGGCGCACCCAAGTTCCTCAACTCGTATTCGCCCGAACGAAGCCAATTCGGCGGCGGCATCGGCTACCTCACCGATGGAACCGAAACGCTGAGCACCTTCTATTCAGGCGGCTATCCGGGCGGCGCACAAAGCTTCGACCGTGTCTTCGGCGTCGGCTACTTTCGCAAGAAAG
>PMVV01000448.1 GCA_003166475.1 Bryobacterales bacterium
CTAGGATAAGACAAGCGCGAACAAAAGTCCAGCTTTTTCTCGCGGAAATCGCGGAAATGTTCCGCTCCTTCTGGGTTTGCCTTGCTCCCCGACTGCAAGTCACTGTTAATGAACGACTTTACCCCGGTAGACAATTACAAACATAATCAGCGAATTAGTCGAGAGGGTAACCAAGGCCCCGCTTCCGCTTAACGGCGTCGACTTGCTCGACGCCCCCGTCAACGTGAAATCCACCGCTCCCTTCCGCAGCCCACCCGCGGTCGGCTGGAATGTTACCGTTGCCGTGCAGTTCTGTCCCGCGGCGAGCGTGGACGGGCAATTGTCGGTGATGGGAAAATCCGCCAGAGTCGATGCCACCGATGTGACCGTAAACGGAGCCGTCCCAATGTTGCTGAGCATGGTGGTCGCGGTCGGGCTTGCGGCGCCCACCAGTTCGGTCGGGAACGTTAAGCTGGGCGGCGTCACCGCGGACACGGCCACGGTCTTCAATATCTGCTGCGCCACCACGGCGTGCGGCAGGCTCAAGTTCCCGACACCGGTTCCCGCCGTACCCAGAACCATCTGGTCGTCATAACTCATGCCGAGGAGCCGGTCGACGCGATTGTTCTTCGTGTCCGCGATGTAAATCGTTCCATCGGGATACACAAAAATTCCCGACGGCGCTTCCACGCCATTAAGGTACAGCAGGTAGTTCACGTTGAGCGAAACCTCATTCGCTCCGGATATATTGTCCGCACGAATCACCTGGTTCTGCAGCGAGTCGGTCGTATAGATCTTTCCCGCCGAATCCACCGCCACCCCATCCGGGGTCAGATAGTTCAGCGGAAACTGCCACACGGCCCAGTTCGTTCCCAGCATGTCCGAGAACTCCACCACCCGGGCGTTCGCATTATCGGCCACGTAAATGTTCCCCGCCGCATCCGTGGTCACCGCCGCGGGACTGCTGAACTGCCCCACCGCGTTCCCCAGCGTGCCCAACGAGGTGAAGTTCGTCCCCGTAATGTCGTCCATGCGCACAATGCGATTGTTCCCGGTGTCGGCCACATAAATCTTCCCGCTCGAGTCCACCCACAGCCCCTCCGGATTGGCGAACTGCCCCGTGCCCGCTCCGCACGCGCCGTACGAAATCCAGTTGGTCCCCGCTATGGTGTCCATGCGCACGATGCGGCAGTTCCCGCTGTCGGAAACATAAATCTTTCCCGCCCCGTCCAGAGCCACGCCCCACGGTCCCGAAAACTGATTCGTCCCCGATCCCAGTTTCCCGAGGCTCGTCCAATTCGATCCCAGAATGTCCGCCGTCCGCACGATCCGGTTGTTCCCGGTATCGGCAATGTAGACCGGCGCATATTGCTGGCTCGTCTCAATCAGTCCGCTCTCGATCGTCCCCGTGCCCGGATTCAACGGCGTGGTCATGCTCGGCAGAGTCTCCATCACCGCACCCGCCACCGCGACCGATTTCCCGTTAATCGTTTGCGATGCGGAGAAGTTCGCATAGAGCGCGTAGGCGTAGTAATAAACCCGGTTGACTTCACTCTGCGTCATCGTGAAAAGTCCCGAGGTGAAGACGCCTGTGACGGAGGTCTTCCCGTCCGTCGATTGCGCCGAGAAGTTCCCACCGGTGCACGACCATTCCGACGTGAAACCAAATTGCGGCAAAATCGGCGTCAGGTTGCACGACATCGAAACCGTGTCTGCCGGACTGCTCACAGTTGACCCGCTGATTGTCAAAGTGGTGGCGGTCTGGCTCACTGTTCCGCCGTTATTGCTGTACGAATACTGCGTCGCCGGCAACGTGGCCGCCGAAGCGAGCACGAATACACATCCCCAGAGTGCTTTCATGTTGGTTTTTCCCCTTTGTTCGAAGACAGGACGACGGCGCACCCAGCGCCTTCCCGATATTGTAGCGAAGGCTGCGGCCGTGTCAACTTACAGGCGTTCTGATTGCCTACTCCTGATTAAACCCCGTCGCCCGCCGGAACTCCTCCACGTAGTGCCCGTCCTTCTTCCCCATCTGCCGAAGCTCCGCTTTCAGCTTCTCCAGCGCCGCCGGTTCCCAGTCCGCCCTGTACTTCTCGACCGCCGGCGGAAACTGGCTCACGTGCGCCGCCGCCGCATTCAATTTGATCTCAGCCACGTCGTCGATGTTGACGAAGTAGTTGGCATCCTTCCCCGCGTAGTAATAATACTCCTCGGGCACGCGCCAGGGCTCCAGCCCGTCGTGCAGCCTCTGGTTGGGGAAATACAGGTGCCACTCGGCTGCGCGTATGGCGTCCATCGTGTTATTGGCCGCCATGCGATGGTCGGTCTTATGCCAGCGCACGGATTCGGCACCAGGGTCCACGCTCAGCACCACGTCGGGACGATATTTGCGGATCAGCCCCGTCACCTGCTCCACCAGGTCGCGCGGGTTGGCGTATTCCAGCATGCCGTCGTGATATTGCAGCCACAGGATGCTCTCCTTTGCAATGCCCAGGATCCGGCAAGCCTCCTCTTCTTCGTGCATGCGGATGCGCGCCAGGCGCTCGCTGGTCATGTCTGGGTCGTACGATCCCTTGTCGTCGTTGGTGTAAATGACGATGTGGATCTGGTTGCCGTTTTTCGCCAGCTTGTACAGCGTGCCAGCGCAGCAGAACGTGTCGTCGTCCGGATGCGGCGTGAACAGCATGACCGTCTTGCCGCGCATATTCTCCAGGCGGCCCGGCTCCTGCACCTGGGCCAGGGCCAAAACCGAAATCGCGAAAATCAGAATCGAGAGTCTCATAGCCGTTAGAATGGAAGGATAACCCCCGCGGTCCCCAACGTGCAAGTGGCGACAAGCGAGACCAGCATCCAAATGAGCGAAAAACTACTGCCGTACCCGCTCGACCGGCCCATCGGAATCTTCGATTCCGGCGTAGGCGGCCTGACCGTGCTGAAAGCGCTGCGCCGCAAGCTGCCGCATCGCGACTTCGTCTACCTGGGTGACACCGCGCGTGTCCCCTATGGCCGGAAGCCCGCCGCCATGGTCGCGGAATTCGCCTACGGCATTACCGAGTTCCTGCGCCAGATCGGCGTCGAAGGCGTGGTGATCGCCTGCAATACGGCTTCCGCATCCGCCCTGCCGGAATTGGCCGGACACTTTTCGATTCCCATCTGGGGCGTGATCGAGCCGGGCGTGGAAGCCGCCGCCCGCCTGACGCGCACCGGACGCGTTGGCGTTATCGGCACCAAGGGCACCATCGCCAGCGGCGCCTACCAGCGGCGTCTCGAACGGCGCGGGCTAACGGTGTGGGCGCAGGACTGCCCCATGTTGGTCCACATCGTGGAGGAAGGGCTGGCGGGTTCGCCGGAATGCGATCTGCTGCTGCACCATTACCTCGACGGACGTGCCGCCATTGACACACTCATATTGGGATGTACACACTATCCGCTTTTGCACGATGCCATCCAGCGCGTGGTGGGCGATAGCGTGACACTGGTGGATAGCGCCGAATCCCTGGCCCAGGCAGTAAACGGGAGTATGGGCGCGGACCCGCCCGCGGCCGCCCCAGGCCGTATCGTGCATTTCGTGACGGGCGATCCGCTGGCCTTCGCCCATACATCCGAGGTGATTGGCGAGGTGGCGGGCGAAGTGGTGCCGCTGCCGGTCACCGAACTGATCCGCCTGCAATCGCGATGAAATCCGTGTGGGGCAGGCCATCGTTTTTNNGTTCGAGCACGGTGCGCAGACGACCAACAACGATCGTCTGCGCCACGCCGCTAGGTCCCTTCCAGCCGCGCCCGCACTACCTCCATCATGCGCGCCGGATCGGTGATACGCACGGCCGCAAAACCGGCTGCGCGGGCACTCTCCATGCCCGGCGGCGAATCTTCCACCGCCAGCGCGCTGTGGATTCCCAGACGCTCGCCCGCCAGCACATAAGGATCGGGAGCCGGTTTATGGCGCTTGACGTCGTCGCCGCCGACCACCGTCCCCAGATACTGGCGAATGCCCGCCGCCTCCAGGAACGGTTCGATCTCCGCATGCGAGCTGGAAGAAACCACGCCCAGCTTGTATTGCACGGAAAGTTCGCGAAAGAACTCCGCCACCCCTTCGGCGAACGGCGCGTTGGCGGCCATGCGCTCGCGGAACCGCTGCTTCTTCAGTGGATACTGCTCCCAAAGCTTCGCCGGATCGGCCGGCGGATCGGCGAGCTTGGCGAAGACCTTGACCATGCTGCTATCCACAGCCCCCACGCAATGGGCCGCATAAACCTCCCAGGTCACGGGCACGCCCAACGGCGCCAGCACCTCCCGCCAACAGTCGCAGTGTACCGGCTCGCTGTCCACCAGGACGCCGTCGAAATCGAAAAGGATCGCTTGAAACTCAGGCATGGGCGCAGAGTTCCAGTTTATCGAATGCCGGGGATCGACCGAAAGAGTGGTCCGCGGTGGGGCAGGCTCTCAGCCTGCGGCGGCCTCTCAGGCCGCCCGGACGTGCGCGGTCCCGGCGACTGCCTCACCACACCCGGCACGGCTTGTCCCGCACCATCGGCTGACCCACTTTGCAGGCGAAAGCCGTGGCGAACTCCGGCATGTTCGCTACCACGCCATTCACGCGATACTCCGCCGGCGAGTGCGGATCGGTGATGGCGTGTACCCGCTTGCTCTCGGCGCGCTCATCCCCGCACGCCCACTGCGCGAATCCGATGAAGAACCGCTGCTCCGGCGTGAAGCCGTCGATCGCCGCGAGCTTCTGATCCCGTGTAGCGTCCTTCCAGGCCATGTAAGCGAGCAACTCCCCGCCCAGATCGGCGACGTCTTCGCCCAGCGTCAACCGGCTGTTGATCTTGATCTCGTCCACCACGGTGTATTGCGCATACTGATCGGCGACGCAATCGGCGCGCTTTTGGAATTCCTTGGCATCCGCATCGGTCCACCAATCGTGCAGGTTGCCGTGCGCGTCGAACTGCCGCCCCTCGTCGTCGAACCCATGCGTCAATTCGTGACCGATGGTGCCGCCGGTGTCTCCGTAATTCGGCGCGTCGTCCATCTTGGGATCGAAGACCGGCGGCTGCAGCACCCCCGCCGGAAAGTTGATGTCGTTCATTTGCGGATCGTAGTAGGCGTTCACCGTCGGCGGTGTCATGCCCCACTCGCCGCGATCCACCGGCTTGCCGATCTTGGCCAACTGGCGCCGCCCCTCGAAAACCGCCGCGCGATACACGTTGCCCGCGAAATCGCCGCGCTCGATGTGGATGGAGCTATAGTCGCGCCACTTATCCGGATAGCCGATCTTATTCGTCACCGAGTGCAGCTTCAAAAGCGCCTGCTGCCGGGTGGCTTCGCTCATCCAGGGCAACTGTTTGATATCGTCCTCCATGGCCTTCTCGATCTCTTGGGTCATGGTCAGAGTGCGCGTCTTCATATCCGGGCCGAACGTGCGCTCCACAAACACCTGCCCCAGCGCCTCGCCGAGGTCGTTATCCACGTACTGCACGCAGCGTTTCCAGCGCGGCCGCTGTTCCGGCGTGCCGCGCAGATACTTGCCGAAGAATTCGAAATTGGCCTGCACGAATGCCGTGGAAAGATATGCCGCGCGGGCATGCACCAGGTGCCAGCGCAGGTACGCTTTCCAATCGGCGAGCGGAGTGGCGGTCAGCAAGGTTTCGAGTTCCTTGAAGAAGGCCGGCTCGGTCACGTTGTATTCGTTCAACTCCCCAAGCCCGCTGGCTTTCAGATAGCGCGTCCAGTTCAGAGCCGGTGTCAGCGCCTGCAACTGTGCGCGGTCCATCTTGTGAAACAGCTTGTATGGGTCGCGCTGTTCCACGCGCGTCAAAGAGGCCGTCGCCAACGCGGTCTCGATGCGCATGATCGCCAGTGCTTCCTTCGCGGATTGCCCCTGCGAGCCGCCCGCCAGTTCCAGCATCTGCGCGACGTGCGCGACATATTTCTTGCGGATTTCCTCCGATTTGGCGTCGGTCTTGGTGTAATAATCGCGGTCCGGCAAGCCCAGGCCGCCCGCGCCCGCAAACGCAATCTCGCGCGAGGAATCCGCGTAATCCTGGCTCGCGCTGAACCCGAAAAGCATGCCGAAATTCTGTGCGAGGTGCTCGCGGGCCAGCAGCTCCGGGAAGTCCGCCACAGACCGCAGCGCGGCAATCGCCGCCAGTTCCTCGCGCAACGCACCGGCGCCCGCCTTCTCCACGGCGGATTCATCCATGCACGCCGCGAAGAAGTCGCCGATCTCGCGCTCCACCGCCGAGCGCGCCGGGTTCGGCTTGGCCGTGTCCTCCAGAATGCCCCACAGGAAACGCTCGTTGTCTTGCGTCAGCTTCTGATAGACGCTCCAGCCCGACTGGTCGGATGGAATGGGGTTCTTCTTCAACCATCCGCCGCACGAATAGCGATAGAAGTCCGCGCAGGGATTCACCGACTGGTCCATGTCGGTCAGGTCCAAGCTCGGGCTATAGGGAAGCGATTGGAGCGGCGTCTCGGGTGCCTGCGCCAAGGCCGCCGCGGCGGCCCCTGGGACGTAAAAGAAATAGGTGGCCTGGTAGTCCGCCGATGCCTCCGCGCCCGCATGCGATTTGTCGCAGCCCGCCGCCGGAGCCACGCCACCCTCTGTGTCCACACGCTGAATGTAAGTCACGCGCGCGAAAGTTCCGGCCCCGTCGTGAGACGCCGCCTTCAGTAACAGCCACGGAACTGCGTTCGCGTTCGGCGCGTCCGCCCGCTGCTGGACTTGCCCGCCAACCTTGCTGCCGTCGCCGGCTTCCCAAACCGGACCTTTGTAATGCTTCCCAATCGCCGCACCTTTTTCGTCCATCAGGTCCGCCTGCGGCCTGTCGAGCACCCACGCGAACTGGCCCTCGTCCCCGGGCTTCGCGCTGCAAGCGTAGATCTGTTTTCCCTTTCCCAGGGCCTTCAGCAGAACGACTTCCGTCCCTGGGACCTTCAAGTTTTCGGAAACCTGCGGTGGCGCGATCTGCGCGGCGGCAGTCGCCGAGGCCACCGTCGCGACGCTCCAGATGCCGATGAGAATTTGGCGTGTCATACCCACAGTCTATCGCGCCCAAACCGCTCCTCTGTGGGGCGGGCATTCTGCCCGCAGCCGGCTTTTAGCCGGCCCTGGCCGCCGCACGAATAGCGATAGAAGTCCGCGAACGGATTCACGGACTGGTCCATGTTGGCCAAGTCCAGGCTCGAGCTATAGGCGAGCGACTGGAGCCGCGTCTCAGGAGTCTGCGCGAAGGCAGCCACGGCCGCGAAGACCAGAACGTAGGCTAATCGGCGTAGGCGCGCCCGCGCGCAAGTTGTCACAACCTGCCGCCGGAGCCAGACCGCCAACGGTGCCCAAACGCTGAATAGCTCGCGCGCAAATATCGCGCTTCCCCAGGTTGCACCGGCATCAGTACACCTTGCCGCCGTGCGCGGCTTTCAAACCGGCCGCGAAAGGGCCCCGTCTCTCGGGAAGGCGACTACCTATCCAGGTTGATTCCCGGCCGCAAGCGCCTTTACGCGTACCGATCCATCAAGGATGCGGACTTACCAGGACTGATCCCTTGAAATGGCACGTAAGGCGCGGCGAATCCGCACGTTAACTCCAAGCGGCGACCCATCACTGGTGGTATGGGGATTTCGCGGCAGCGAACGGAAAGGAAGGCGCACATCCGCGCCGCGCAGAAAACGATTCAGCCGGACCTGAAGTCCGCGCCCGCCTGATCATGCTGACCAACTCCCTGAAACTGCGCTCGGACCCCGGCCGCTCGGTACTGCACACGCGGCCGCCGGCCAAGGTGGATTAACCGCGCAAAATAACCTCAACGTTTCCCTCCTCCCGGCGGTAATACCTATTAGAAATGGAGCCGGAAGGAATTGCGCTGCCGATGACCGCTTACCCGCGGGAGAACTCCGGCGAGATGGCTGCCTTCGAGCGCATCATGTCGCAGTGCGAACGCCGGGTTTTCCGCGTCGCGTTGCGCCTGCTGAATAACCCGCAGGACGCGCAGGATGCCGCCCAGGAAGTCTTCCTGCGGCTCTACAAGCACCTGGGCAGCCTGGACGAGACGCGCGGTTGCGAGCCGTGGCTGTACCGCGTGACGGTAAATGTCTGCCACGATATCGCGCGCGGCCGGCGCCATTCGCTAGGGCTGGCCGAGGTTCCGGAACTCCCCGCGCCGCAGCCGGATGCTTATCACGATGCGGAGCGCGCCCAGCAGCGGGAAATTGTCCGCCGTGGCCTCAGTTGCCTGGGCGGGAAGGAGCGCGCCGCGCTGGTGCTGCGCGATGTGGAAGGGCTGTCCACGCGGGAAGTGGCAGGGATTCTGGGTTCTTCGGAGAACACGGTGCGCTCGCAAATCTCGACGGCGCGCCTGAAGCTCCGCGATTTCACCGGCCGCCTGTTGAGGAGGCGATCATGAGTTGTTCGAAGTTCGAAACCGATATCGCGCTGTATGCCGGAGGCGACCTTCCGCGTGCGCGCATCGCGCGCGTGGAAGCCCATCTCGCGGCCTGCGCGGATTGCCGAGCGCTGGCCGAAGACTTGCGCGCCGAACAGGCGCTGCTGGGCGAACTGCGCGACTCGCCGCTCGAAGACGCCATGGTGGCGCAAGTCCGCCAGCGCGTGCTAGTGGAGGTAAGGAGGGCGGGCTTCAGCCCGCGC
>PMVV01000310.1 GCA_003166475.1 Bryobacterales bacterium
CGCGCGCCGTTCATCACACCGCTCAAGGTGTTGGCGGCCGCCAGGCCCAGGTCGTCGTGACAATGCACGCTGATGACCGCCCGTGCGATGTTAGGCACGTTCTCGCGAACCGCGCGGATCAGTGCGCCGTATTGCTCCGGCACCGTGTAGCCGGTGGTGTCGGGAATATTGACTACGGTGGCTCCGGCCTCGATGGCCGCCTGTAGCATTTCGAAGAGATAACTCCGATCGGCGCGGCCGGCGTCTTCCGCGTAGAACTCCACGTCGCTCACATAGCTCCGGGCCAGCTTGACCGCCTCGACAGCCATGGCGAGCATGGTGACTTTCTTCTCAGCCAGGTCTCTGCCGTAGCGTTCGTCGCGGAACTTTCCAAGCACATGGATATCGGAAACGCCGATCCCGGTATGAATGCGGGGCCGTCTGGCTTTAGCCAGGGCCTTCCCGCAAGCCTCAATGTCGGACGGCACCGCGCGCGACAACGCGCAGATCACCGGCCCTTCGATTTCCTGCGCGAGCAGTTGCACGGCTTCGAAGTCTTCCGGCGACGACGACGGATAGCCGGCTTCGATGACGTCCACATTCAAACGCGCCAACTGCCGGGCGATCATGAGCTTCTCCCGGCTGCCCAGCCGCGTGCCAGCGGCCTGCTCACCATCGCGCAGAGTAGTGTCGAATACAGCGACCTTGTCGAACATGGCTATAGTCATTCACTATAGCGCATCTCCTTGTGGGGCAGGCCCTCGGGGGTGCCCTCTGGGCCCGGCGGCCTCTCAGGCCGCCCCAAATCTTACTTAACCCACAATTGCGCCGTAGTCGAAGTCACTCCGCCGATAGTACACGTGATCGGTTGCGCGCCCGCGGAAATACCCGCCGGCACCTGAACATTAACCTGGTACAAGCTGACAAACCCCGGCGCCAGGCCGCTGAACTGCACGGCGGTGACTGGCTGGCCTCCGATCATGATTGTCGGAGTAGCCATCGTCTGCGCCAGCGGACCGCTCGGCGCCGCCAGACCGTCCCCCGGCTGATTCGAGACCGGCCCCAGCCCGTTCATGAACAACTGCACGTAGTCGCCGCGCGCCACCGGATTGCCGGAGTTGACCAGATTGTAGCTCAGGTCGAGCGCGGCCACATCATTGGCCGGGTCAATCACAAAGAAACCGGGTGAGTACTGGGCGAGCGAAAGAGCATATTCCGCGCCGTATGTGTAGTTGACGATCGATTTGACCGCCGCCGAAGCCCCCGTCAGCTCCCATGGAACCTGGAGATTGAGCTGCGTCGGGCTCACATAATTCATACGTCCCGGCAAGCTCTGGCTCGATGTGTCGAAGCTGAAAGAAGCGCCGTCGATGCCCATCGGCAACGCCTGGTTCACCACGTTGCACAGTGAGCAATTGTCGAACGCCACGTTCACCCCGCTATTACCCTGCGTAGTGTCCGACATATTGGTGCCGAACACTGAAATCCAGGAACCGGGCGCCACCGATGTGAGCTTGAAACTGGCGGCGTCCACGATGCCGCCCGCATTGATCGCCGGAGGCACGCGCGCATAGCCGTCGAAAGGCAATGCGTATGAAATCCCTTCCACAAGGACCGCAAACTCCTGCGGGCCGGGCGACGACCCCAAAACGAACGCTGCGCCCGCCACGCCGTTGGAGTTCGTATAGCTATCCGAGTCATTTGCATCAAGCAATCCGGTGCCTTCCGTTACCCCCCATTCAACAGGAACATTGGCAACCGGCGCCCCGGTTTGATCGACCACCTGAATGGCTATTGGGCCGTAATCGTTGACGCAGCTATTGTTGGTGTTCGTGCATCCCAGGTACTCCCACGGAAGATAAGCGCCCACAGCGCCGTCGAATGCGATGTAACCTTGGCCCGGCTGCGTAGCGTTGAGCGGAATCACATCGTACGGAGTGCCGCTGGGCACCAGGTACATGTACGGAATCGTGAGCGGAACCGGCCCTCCAGCGGCCGTAATGACGCCCTCAAAGCGTCCGGCTGCTGGCGCGGAACCTGCAAGAGTCACCGTTACGGTGGCTTGGCCAGGACTGCTGGGT
The DNA here is from genome assembly GCA_003166475.1 of Bryobacterales bacterium. Lineage (GTDB taxonomy): Bacteria > Acidobacteriota > Terriglobia > Bryobacterales > Bryobacteraceae > Bog-159. The sequence goes on from PMVV01000310.1 coordinate 2,061, forward strand.
GTGCCCGCCGGGATGGTCACACTTGACGGACTGACCGAAACCGCGGCTGTGGTCGAAGAGTAGTTGGCGCTCTGCTTAATGCTCATCGTCAAAGTAACCGGACTGGTGCCCGTGTTATCGAGTGTCAGTTTCCCCGACGGAGTTATGGATGCGGTACCCACCGTTCCAAAGGAAACCGTCGCGCCGAAGTAGGGATTGTAGGAACTGCCCGGCGATGGCACCACCTGCACGGTGGAGATCACCGCGTTTTGCGTCTGCAACAGTCCCGCCCCTGCCTCTGACACGGAGGCCTGCGCGGATCCATCGGATGTCGTTAGGTTCGACAGAGACGCGGTATTCACCAAGGCGGATCTGATCTGCAGCGGAGTCAGATTCGGATTAGACTGCTTTACCAGGGCGGCGCTCCCGCTCACCATGGGAGTCGCAAAGCTCGTCCCCTGCGAAGTGCCGTACCGAAAGAAGCTGAACAGTTCCCCATAGGGATCGTAGCTTTGCGCAGGCATCAGGAAGTCGGTGGCGACCGCTACCATGTCCGGTTTGAGCGCCCCCGTCTCATTCACCGGACCGCGGGAGGAAAAGACCGCCATGGAATAAGGCGAGTATCCCTGGGATGAGGCGGACACCTGGTGTGGCGTAGGGTCCAGGGTTGTCTTGGCGCCCGGATTGCTATCGATATAGCTCTTCAGGTTCGCGCCGTCGGTCTGGTCTATGATGAACGTGGGAATGGTCGTGCCGTAAAGTCCAAACGGCGGGTAGAGCGCTGCGCCGGCAATATCGGCAATCTCAATTACACCCGCCGCCCCGGCGCTCTGTGCGTTGGTTACCTTGGTGACATCGTCGCAGGTTCCTTGCAGCACCAAAACGAATACGCCCGAAAGGGCCGTGGCGCCCACCGCGTTGCAGAGTAGCCCGTCGCTGTCTCCGGCTTGGGTAACGTCGACCAGTTGCTTCGTCAGCGGCGTCAGAGGCGCGGGCCCATCGTAGCTTTCAAGCGCCGCGATCGCCTGCACGTCCGGCGGCGCCCCGCTGCCGATTACTTCCACTTGCTCGACGTAGGTGACATCGTTCTGGATACCGCCCACGGCGATTGCAGAAGGCGCATACGCGGGGGAACTCATGGTGCTGAAGGTGGGCGCCGAATAGTTGTCGCATGGCGGCGAGCCGCAACCATAGTTGAATTGATAACCATTTACGCCCTGATTGCCGGCGGCGACCACTACAGTGACCAGTGCGTTGTCCATGGCGTTTTCCGCTTCGTAGGCAAACGGGTCGCAGGAGTCGGTTGGAATCGGAATCGGCGAGTTTGGCAAACCGGTGCTGGGACAGTAATTCGAGTCTTCGTCGAGCGGCCCGCTGTACCAGGCGGGGCTGCCAAGAGATAAGTTGACCACGTCCATCCCGTCGGTAACCGCATCCTCCAGCGCCTGATAAATGTTTCCCGCGCCATTCGGATTCACATCGTCCGAGCCGAATATTTTGTAGTTGCCCAGGAACGCTTTGGGCGCGACCCCTGTAATCGTGGTCCCATTGTAAGTCACCGGCATTCCGGCAGCCACGGCAGCGGTCCCTGTGCCATGGCCCACCAGGTCTCGCGCGCTAAGATCGTCCGGCCGCGACTGCGCCGCCAGGTCAGCCGAGTTGGTCGCATCGGCGTATACAATCTCGCAGACGTAACTGCGGGCGACGATGATCTTGTTATTGGTATAGGCGCACTGCGACGGCAGAGTGGGGCAGTCCGATGGCCGCACGTCGCAAATCGGATAACCGCTGGGTGGCGTGAGTGTGGGATCCTGAAACGCCGGGTGAGTCTGGTCGATACCGGTGTCGATCATCCCAATTTTGATGCCGGCGCCGGCGTTCGTCTCGCCGCCGATTGCCGGCACAGCCCAAGCCTGTGAGACATTGCTCATGCTGTCCTGGTCCGCTCTGCGGTACTGACGCTGGCGCGTCACGGCCTTCACTCCGGGTAGTTTGCGCAGCGCCGCGGCTTGGGCCGGCGTGGCCACCACGAAGATACAGTTCAGCAGGTGCTGCAATGAGCCGGTCACGCGCGCATGCATGCCTTCTATCTGCGGGCGCAGGCCGGCTTGCACCTGCTGCAGATGTTGCCGGTAAGGCTCCGCGGCGGGGCGCGTCTTCTCGATCCTCCCCGGGTACCGCTCCACCACGGGTTTCTCGTTCAGAAGCACGATCCATCGCGTAGCGGCCGGCGCGGCCGCACTGGCAGCGGGCGCCCAGGCAAGGTTCGCGGCGAATACGGACATGAGGAGTGTTAGATATGTTAAGCGCATGTTAAGACAGTCTCTCGGCTAGCTAGGTGTGCAGATACTACCAAAGCCAAGAGACGCGAGAGACGGCGTAAACCGGTACACTTCACCCCGTCAAATCCAGCGTCAGCGCCGCGAGAAACTCCTGGCGGTGGGTCTGCAAATAGAAGTGGCCACCGGGAAACAGTCGCATTGCAAATGCCGCCGTGGTCTCCGCTGCCCATCCTTCGAGGTGCTGGCGGTGCACGTTCGGATCGTCGGCTCCGCCATAGGCGCGAATCGGACAATGGAGCGGCGGCTCCTCGGCATAGATGTAATTGCGATAAATGGCGGCATCCTCGCGCAATGCCGGCAAGATCAGTTGCAGGAGAGTGGGATTGTCGAGCACTGCGCGCGGCGTTCCCTGCAAGCGCCGCAACGCATCCACGAATTCCGCTTCGCCCGGTTCGGGCCCGGGCACATGTCCCCGCCGGAACCGAGGCGCGCGCGCGCCCGAAGCCACCAGCAGGCGCGGCAACGGCCGGTTGCGCCGCCGCAGCAGGCGCGCCAGCTCGAAGGCCACCACCGCGCCCATGCTGTGTCCGAAGAATGCGAACGGCTGGTCCAAATACGGCTCGATGGAATCGCCCAGCGCCGCCACCAGTTCGGCCATGATGTACGGTGTGGCCCGCCGCGGCGGACGCATCGGCACAACCACAACGGAACGCGGCAGCCGCTCCGCCCAGGCTTTGAACGCCGACCCTCCTCCGCCTGCGTGCGGGAAACAGAACAGGCGCAGCGCCCCCGCCGCAATCTGTCCTCCACCGGAGATCCCGCGCAGCCGCAAGGCCAGCAGTTTGCGCCGATCCGGGGAGAGGCGCTCCAGCGCATTGACAGGGAGAGATTCGCGCACCGGCGGCGGGGCTAAAGCCCCGCGCGGGCTTAAGCCCGCCCTCCATTCCAATAGCTCTTCGAACGGTCCTACGCTTAAGTTTGCCGTGGCGGCCATCGCTGCCTCGCGCGACGCCCGCGAAAGCTGCTCGTAATGCGCGCGATCCGAAACCAGCCGCCCGAGCGCCGCTTCCCACGGCCCGATATCCTGCACCGGCAAGTCCGCCAGCGGCACCATCTGCTCATCGAGCTGCGCCCGATACTTTTCGATCGGCCGCACGGGCAGCAGATAATCCACGCCAAGCTTGGCTTCCGGGATGCCGCCGATATCGCTGGCAATCACCGGCACGCCCCGCAGCATGGCCTCCACCACCATCCGCGACCGCGCCTCGGCCCACAACGAAGGGACTAACAGCACGCGCGTGCGGCGCAGGATGTCGTCCACGTTATCGACCGGATCGAGCAGGGTTATGTTCGCGCGCCTCGCCAGCGCCGCGCGGTCCGCCTGGGTGGTGCCCCACGTCGGTACGCCCGCAAACCGCACCTGCGGCATGCGATCGGCCAGCTCCAGGAAAATCGAAATCCCCTTCACCCCGCACGGATTCACCAGCGTGACGAATTCGTTTTCGAAGCGGCCCAGGTCGGGATACGGCGGCGGGTCCAGCAACGAAATCGGCACATGCACGGCCTGAATGCCGCTCCACTTGCGGATGTAATCGGCGACGTACCGGCTCACGCCCACCACCGCGCCGGCCTGCCGCAGAACCTCCGTCTTAGCCGCGCTGGGGAAGGCGCAATCCGGGCCAAACGGCAGCGCCAGGGTGGCGCGCGCCAGGTAGACGGTGCGCGCGTCCGCCCGCACGGAAACCTCCAGCAGCAGTTGCGCGGGATCGTCGGTGGAAGTCAGGATCGCGTCCGGCGCGAACGCCGCAATCTGCGCCGAGAAGTAGGCCCGCAGATTGGGATGATGCGTGACCACGTGCGCCTCCACCCCTGCGCGGCGAAACACCACCACGCCGCCATCGGTCGAGACGGGCGAGACCGCGCGCGCCGCCAGTTCGCCGAGATATTGCGCATGCCCGGCTGCGCCAAAGCGGGCGATGCGCGCCACCACGCGGCATTCGTGACCGCGCGCGGCCAGCGCCTCCAGCAGCAAACGGTTGGACCGGTCGCCGCCGCCGTACGACGGATAGTAGAGCGCGTTTTGCGCCAGCAGGATGCGCATTCAGTGCTTCCGGCGGCGGGCCATCTGCAACAGCAGAGTCCGCTTCTCCCCAGACAGGTTGGCCAGCGAGGGACGCTCCCGCACCCGCTCGCCCGGCTTGAGCGATTCGAGGAACTCCGGCATGCGCCCGGCATCCAGGCTGCCGGCGAAACGGAGCGCGGCCTCCCGCGAAACCGCCGAAACCCGCTCGTACAGCGCGCCATCGGTCGCCAGCGCGCGCAACGCGTCCTCCCAAGGCCGCAGGTCCACCGGCCCGATCACCGGCTGCGGCAGCGAGTGCTCGTCGAAGACCGGCGCGTACCGCTCGATGGCGGGCGCGTGCGCCACGAACGGCGTTCCCATCTTGGCCTCCACCAGTCCGCCGGCGTCGCTCGCAATCACCGGGATGCCGTGCAGCATGGCTTCCATCACGGTCAGCCCGAATCCCTCGTACCACAGCGAAGGCATCAGCAGGATGCGCGTGCGGCTCAGAAACTCCGCGATGTGGCGGCAGTTCGGCAGCATGGCGATGTTGCCATGCGCGGCCATCCGCACGCGGTCGCTGGCGGTAGTGCCCCATCCGGGCAAGACGCCGAAGCCGCATGCGGGGAAGCGCTCCGCCAGCGCCAGGAAAATCGAGATGCCTTTCACGGCGCACGGATTGACCATCGTCACCAGGCCCGTATCGAACGAGGCCAGATTCGGAAACGGTCCGCTGCCGTAAATCGGTGGATGGATCACCACGGCTTCGCGTCCCGTGTGCCGGCATATATACGCGGCGGTGTGATGCCCGATGGCCACCACGGCGGCCGCGTGCGCCACCAGTTCCGTGGCGCTCGGATCGGGGTTCCAGCTCGCCGGCCCGAACGGGAAGAACTGCGGCGTGTGCGCCAGGTAAACGACGCGTCCAGGCGCCGATTCGTGCGCTTCGCGGAGCAGCGCGTGGCCCAAATCTTCCGACGAAACCAGCACCCAATCCGGCTGGAATTCGTGGATCTGGCGGCGCAGCACCGGCGCTTGCCGCGCGCGTTCCGCGACCTCATGCACCTCCACGCCGCGCTCCATGAGCGTTTGCCGGTCCAAGCCTTCCTGCGCCATCTGCGCGCGCTTGCCAGGGCTTTCCGCCAGCGCGCCAGCCACCACGCGGCACGCGTGCCCCCGGGCCGCCATGTGCTCAAGCCACAGGAGGTTGCTGCGCGTCGCGCCTCCCCGGGGCGGCACGTAGGATGCACTGGCAGTCAGCAGAATGCGCATCGCTCAGTAGGGCGCTTCCCCGCTTTCCTTGGCCAGCAGTTCGCGCACTTCCTCGTCAGTGAGACTTTCCACTTCGGCCAATAGAGCGGCATACCGTTCCGCGCCCGCCATCTCGATTTCGCGCAGCTCGATAGCCTTGGCCAACTCCGCCACGGTGAAGTCCGCGCCATACACCACATCGAGCGACAGTTCGATGCCGAGTTCTTCCTTCAGGCGCGAGAGAAGCTGCACGGCCAGCAGAGAATGGCCGCCGAGATCGAAGAAGTTGTCGTAAATGCCCACCGGCTCGACGTTGAGCATGCCGGACCAGATGCGGCACAGTTGCCGCTCCAGGTCCGAGCGCGGCGGGTCCGGCGGTGCGGTCGTTTGCCGGCCGGTGACTTCCGTGGCGCTCTCGGCCAGGATCTGTTCGACGTTGCGCAATTCGCTGGCGATCCGCGCGTACGGAATTCCATCGCGGCTGACGGCCGAAGGTTGCGGGGCCGCGCCGGCCGCCGGCCGCAGCGAGGTCGACGGCTCATATTCAATCCGTGCTGCGAACTCCGCCGGAAACCGGAACAGCAGCGCCTCGCCGCGCACGCTCTGGAATGCCAAGCCCACGCTCTCCAGAAACAGCAGCGCCGGCCGGTTGCGCTGGCTGCGCACAAAGCGTGCCTCCACGGCGGCCAGGCCCCGCTGCTGAGCGATGCCTCCCAGAGCCGCGAGCATGCGGTGCTCCACACCGCGGCCCAGCGCGCGGCAACTCAGCAGGAACGTGTCGATCGAGATGGCGTCCACGCCGCCCCGGAAGATCATGGCACCCGCCAGGCCATAGCTGCCGAAGCGATCGCTCACGTGCACGGTCAGGCATTCCGCCTTGCCCGATTCGAGCAGCGCCTGAATGTCGCTCTCCGACCGCCGCACGGTGGTGAAGTTCATCTGGTTGGTGCGCTCGGTTAACTGCGCCACGCGCGCCAGATCCTTGGGCGACATGGGCCCTATGCGCACTTCAAGCTGCAGGTTCCGGAGAAAATCGTCCAGGCTGGCGGCCTGTCTTTCGGCGCGCTGGCGCTCCAGCGACTGCGCGTACATCGCCGGACGCGTGCGATCCTCTTCAGTTACGCGCAACCGGTCGAAAGCCCAGACGTGCCGCAGAAACTCGGGGATCTCCTCGTCGCGCGGCGGCAGCGCCAGGGTCAACACTTGGGGATAGCTCGCCTCCACCTCGCGACACTCGCGCGGATTGTCGTCCACCAGGATGAAGCTGTCGAGACCCAGTTCCAGTTCTTCGGCCAGCGCCGCCAGGTTCGCCGCCTTGGGCGACCAGTTGATGCGCCACGCGGCGAAATGGTCCATGCGCAGCGCCATCTCGGGGTGCAGGCGGAAGGTGTCCAGCACGTCTTCCACGTTGTTCTTGCTGCACAGGGTCAACAGCATGCCCTGCGCCTGTTGCGCCAGCATGAACTCCTGCAGCGCCCTGCGCGGCGGGTCCACCACCACGCCTTGCGGCCCGTCCTCGCCGCAGATGCCGCGCCACAACGTATCGTCGCAATCGAGCGCGATGACTTTGAATGGCGGCGTGCGCAGCGCATGGATTTTGCGCGCCACCATGGTGCCCAGCGCCGCGAAATAAGCCGGCGTGTACGGGATATGGCCCAGCTTATCGCCCAGCGGATCGTGCGGCTGCGATACCGGATACAGCGCGCCAGTTTCGTGCGGCGTCACCAGGTGAACGGTGCCGAGATCGACAACGGCGGCCGCGACAAGCTCCTCCAGGCGGCTCTGAAAACTGGCGTCGAAGGCGGGCGATGCCGGACAGATGCAAACCAACAGCGGAGCGGCGAAGGACTGCGCGGCCGTCTTCAGACTGGCGGCGAAATGCTGGATGTCGGCTTCCAGGCGCGCCAGGTCATGCGCCCAATCTTCGAACCGCACCGCCACCACGTTGACGCCGTCGCGGTTGGCCGCCAGCGCGCCGGCCGGGTCCAGCAAAAGCTGGAACACCTGGTTATAGGGCGCCATGCGGATGCGGTAGTCGAAACCCAGCTCGCGCATCCAGAAGGCGAGCGTCGGTTCGATAGCATCCGCCGAGAAGGTGGCGCTGATGACAATGGAGGGACCGGACATTGGATTCACCACCATTATAGGGGCAGGCGGGCGGCGCGCCGGGGCGGCGGTAGAATAGCGCTGATGGTGCAGAAGAAGCGAGTCGTTCCGAAATTCAGCAGTGAGGCCGAAGAGGCTGAATGGTGGTATCGAAACCGCGACCGGATCTCACGTGATCTGAAGGAAGCGACCGAAGCCGGCGAGGCGACGGTTCTCACGGAAGAACGTCTACGGGGACGGCTACAGGCGTCCGCAGATCGTCGGAATGGCCAAACTTAGCGCTCGCGACAGCGCATAAGCTGGCCGGCTCAGTCGGCAACATCGCTATCGATCTCAGCCAAAATCTTCCCCTGAAGCTCGGCCGGCAGTCGCCGGGCCTCCTCGCGATATTGCGCTCGACGCTCGATGATTTCCTTGGCGCGGCCCGCGATGCTCTCACGCGCTTTCCGATCGCGGGGAATCGGTAGCATCAACTCCAGAACCCGGTTGCCTAGCGTGTCGATGATGTCCTGTGTGAACTGTTTCGAGCGAACCTGTGCCTTGACGACGGGCGTGTTCAAGGAAACGAAGAGCAGGTAGGGATCGATCGCGTCGCTTTTGAGAACTCGGATGCGGAAAATGTGGCTCTGGAAGAGCATCGGCACGTCGCCGCCGGTGACAAACACAGCCGTGCCGATGAGGTACGTGCCGTCGCGCACCATTAAAATATCGCCGGGCGCCACGTCGCAGCGCCTCTCTTCCTCCTCGTAGATTTCCTCGCTGACCCCGTGTTTAAAGTCCGCCTTGATCTCCCAGTTCGTGAGGTCGGAGGTGCGAATAAACGGGATGGTCCCCGTGCCGTATGCCATCTTCCCGATCTCGGTCCCCGTCGCGATGGAGACGACCTTCTTGTCCACCAGCGATCCGAGCGAAACCAGATTATGGGTCGGTTGCAGCGCGTTGAGTTGTGCCTCGATCTCAGGACTGTAATACTTGGGAACCATGATCTGCTTCCGGATGTTCGCGGAGGGCAGATAGAAGCCGATATGGTCGCGGGCTATTCGATCCCCGTTCTTCAGCGCTCGCCACCGCGGTGCGACTTCAGGAACCTCGTCGAGGAGCACGTATTCGCCGTCCTGGTTTTTCCGTATGGTTGGGTTACCGCGCGAATCGTGCCCGCACCACTTCACGTCCGCCATGAAGATCCGATGGGCCTTTTCGGGCTTACTTTTTTCCACGAACAAAACGCACGTCTTGGTGTGCGTGCCGCCTTTTCCACTGGTCTTAAACAGGGACTCCGGCAATGTGACGATCCCCAGAACTTTCGCCCGGCTTCTGAGGAAGGTGATGATGTACTCGTACGACGGGTTGCCTAGAATGCTCTCCGGCAACACGATGCCAAGCCGGCCACCGGGCCTCAAGAACTGGATGCACCGTTCCAGGAACAGGATTTGAGGAGGTTGATGCTCGCAGAGACTCGCGGTCAGCTCGGAGATCTCCGTTGCCTTGTTCCGCTTCCACTTATGGCCGAGCTCGAATTGCGAGAGGAGACCTTGGCCCTTGATCTTGATTTGGGCGCCGAATGGCGGATTGGTCAGGACCACGTTGAACGACCCCAACGCTGCGCCACTCGCCGTCTGGGATTTCCACTCCGACGAGGGAAGCAGGCTGTGATCGCAGAAAACGCCGCCGCGGCCGTCTCCGATGATGGCCATGTACGCCTTGGTCACTTTCGCCAGGAATGAATCTTTGTCGATGCCGCGGAAACACCTTGAGGCGACCTCGCGTTTCTTGCGGTCCAGTTGCACGGCGCTCCAAGCCTTGCGCTTGGCCAGTTGTTCCAGCTTTCTCCATACATGCTCAAGGGCGATAATCAAGAATCCGCCCGATCCACACGCCGGGTCCAGAATCATTTCGCCCGGTTCCGGATCTAGGATCTCGACGACCATCTTGACCACATTGCGCGGAGTGAAGAACTGGCCCTCACCGCCGCGTAATGCGGGTCCGATGAAAACCTCGAATGCCTCGCCTACCGCGTCCCTGTCCGCTTCCAGGATGCAGTAGTTCTGAAGTTCGCCAACTACGTACGCGAGGCTCGCGGGATCCAACGAGATGGAGTCCTTGCTGTCGAAAACATCGGAGTATTCCACCCGAGTGCGCTTGTCGAACAGATCGACGATCCGCTTCTTTACGTCCTTCGGGGATTCATCGATCCCGCTGCGGAAGGTCACGACCTCGTCGGGACCGGTGTTGATCTCGTCATAGATTTTGCAAAACAGAACATTGATGATCTCCTGGGCGAGCGCTTCGTCCCGCGTGATGCCGGTGACGTTACCTGCCAGATGATTCCGGATATCGCGGAAGACCGCTTTCAAGTTGGAAGGCCGCTTCAGGTCCTTTCGCTGGAAGAGACCGATGTCCTCGATGCGCTGCCCTTTTCGCGGAATATTGGGGATCTCTTCGTAGGTGCGACGGCCGTCCCGGTGGTGGATTTTCCGAAGGTAGACGTGCTCGTCGCCGTTGAACCAAACACCCACCTGGGCGGGACTCATGTCGAGGTAGAGCTTGAGCTGAGCGACGCCATCTTTGCGGGTCTTCTTCTTGCATTCGACGATCATGAAAAGATCGTCTTCGAGCTTGCGTTCGTTCTCAAATACCGCGATATCGACCGGGAACGACCTCTCTTCGTCGGAGGGACGCTTCCGCACTCGGAACTGCGGACGGGTTTGCAGTTGCACCCTCTCGTAGTCGTAGTCCTCGACCAGCCGCCTGGAGAACACCTGTACGGCTTCCAGTTCCTCGGGCGTGGCTCGAACATCGAGCCCACTGACGTAGTCTTGGATATAGCCGGGTTTCGTCCCCCTTTCGGGTCCCGAGTGCCGAGCTGTGTTGTCGCTTTCAGTCATTAGCGGCCATGGGAAGCCGGAACGTTCCGCGTTCCCTATGATACCTTGGCGCGCCTGCGACGCGAAGTTGTCGAAAATGGCGTCCGTCTCCGGAAACAGGCAGTAGTTTCCCGACCGGTCCACGCGCACTTCGTCCACAGTCTACCTATCGGCTGCGGCTGGACTATTCTTTCGTTGCGGACCGGGTACCTGTTTACGGCACCACCACCACCTTGCCAAACTGCTCCTTCGCCTCCAGCCGCTCGTGCGCCGCGCGAATCTCCGCCAGCGGATAAACCCGGTCGATCACCGGCTTCAACTGCCCGCGGAAGACGAACTGCAACACCCGGTGCAGCTCTCCCATGGTCCCCATGAACGATCCCAGCAGCGAGAGCTGGCGGCTGAACAGGAAACGCAGATCCACCTTCGCATCGAAGCCGGTGGTGGCGCCGCAGGTCACCAGGCGGCCGGCGGGCGCCAGCGATTCGACGCTCTTCTGCCATGTCGCCGTGCCCACGTGCTCGATCGCCACGTCCACGCCGCGCTTGGCGGTGATCTTGCGCACCTCGGCCGAGATGTCCTGCTGGTAATGGTCGATCACGTGATCCGCGCCCAGTTCGCGCGCCTTGGCCAGCTTGGCTTCACCGCCGGCCGTGGCGATCACGCGGCAGTGGAACAGCTTCGCAATCTGGATGGCGGCCGATCCCACGCCGCTCGATGCCGCCAACACCAGTACGTCTTCGCCGGGCTGCAGATTGGCGCGCGCCATCAGCATATGCCACGCCGTCAGGAATACCAGCGGCACGGCGGCGGCCTGTTCGAAGCCCATGCCGTCCGGAATCTGGATGGCGCTATATTCCGGCGCCGCGATGTATTCGGCGTTGCCGCCATCCACGCGATAGCCGAACATGGTGTAGCGGCGGCACAGGTTGTCGTTGCCGGAGACGCACTGCGCGCACTGCCGGCAGCTCAATCCGGGCGATAGCAGCACGCGCCAGCCGGGCTTCACGCGCTCGCACAATTCGCCCACGCGCACAACTTCGCCGGCGATGTCGCTGCCCAGCACGTGCGGCATGTCGAACTTCATGCCGGGAATTCCCCCGCGCACGAAAAGGTCCAGATGATTGAGCGCGCAGGCGCCTACGCGCAGCAGGATTTCGTTGGCTTTGATCTGGGGCTCAGGTGCGTCTTCGTAGACCAGCACCTCCGGCCCGCCATGTTGGTGGATGCGTGCGACTTTCATCCAGTCCAGCGTATCAACTGCGGCGGCATGCTGGTATGCTGAAAGTTCCTGGGAGGCGGCACAATCGTCAAATTCTGCGTGCTGGCCAGCGGCAGCTCCGGCAATTGCGCGCTGCTGGCGACCGATCGCACCCGCATTCTGGTGGATGCGGGCCTGAGCTTCAAGGCTCTGGTCCGCCGCCTGGAATCCGTGGGCGAGCTAGTCGAACCGCTCCATGCGGTCCTGGTCACCCACGAGCATTCCGATCACGTCTCCGGTCTCGCGCGCCTGGCCCGCCGCCTGGGGATTCCGGTTTACATCAGCAAGCTCACCGCTCCGGCCGTCGATTGGGGTGAAATCCGCCCGCGCCTGGAATGCTTTCAAGCCGGCGCCAGCTTCACGGTCGGCGATATCGATGTGGATAGCTTCGGCATCCCGCACGACGCCATCGATCCGGTCGGTTTCTGCTTCCACGCCGAAGACGTCAAAATCGCCGTCGCCACGGATCTCGGCTACATCCCCGAGTCCGTCAAATTCCATTTGCGGCGCGCCAACCTGATGCTGTTGGAATCGAATCACGATCTGGAGATGCTGAAGGTCGGCCCGTACCCCTGGTCCGTAAAGCAGCGCGTGATGAGCCGGGTCGGCCATCTTTCCAACGACACCATGAGCGACTTTCTGCTGCGCGATTTCGACGGTTCCCCGGCGCGCCTGGTGCTGGGGCACCTCAGCGAGCACAACAACCATCCGGAGATCGTGCGTCTGGTGGCCACGCAAGCGCTGGAGCGGCGCGGCCTTCAGACGCCGCTCGAAATCGCCAGCCAGTCGCGCCCCACGGAGGTTTATCGCTTTGATCGCACGCTATACGCGGCCGGAAATGGGCCGCATCTGGACGGATGAAAACAAGTTCCGGCAGTGGCTGGAAGTAGAGCTGGCGGCCTCCGAGGCGCTAGCGGAAATGGGCGTCGTGCCGCAGGAAGCGGCGCAGGCGCTACGGGCGCATGCCAGCTTCGATACCGCCCGCATTCTCGAAATCGAGAAGCAAGTCAAGCACGACGTGATCGCCTTCACCACGGCGGTGGCCGAGAGCATGCAGGCCGCCGGTCACGCCGAGTCGTCGCGCTGGCTGCACTACGGGCTCACCTCCAACGATGTCGTCGATACGGCGCAGGCCTTGCAGATCCGCCAGGCTTGCGGGATTCTGCTGGCCGGACTGGAGCGCCTCCAGGCCGTGCTGAAGCGGCGCGCCCTGGAGTTCAAAGACACTGTGCAGATCGGCCGCACTCATGGCGTGCATGCCGAGCCGGTCACTTTCGGGCTGAAGCTGGCCATCTGGTACGGCGAAGCCGGGCGCAATCTGGTGCGTCTGCGGGCCGCCGCCGAAGACCTGCGCGTGGGCAAGATCTCGGGCGCCGTCGGCACCTTCGCCCATATTGGCCCGGAAGCCGAGGAGCGCATCTGTGCGCGGTTGGATCTGAAGCCCGCGCCGGCCGCTTCGCAGGTGATCCAACGCGACCGGCACGCCGCGCTTCTCGCCACGCTGGCGCTGGTGACCGCCCTGTGCGAGAAGATTGCCCTCGAGGTACGGCACCTGCAGCGTACCGAGGTGCGCGAGGCCCAGGAGTACTTCGCTCGCGGGCAAAAGGGCAGTTCGGCTATGCCGCACAAGCGCAACCCGGTGACCTGCGAACAGATCTGCGGCCTGGCCCGGGTGGTGCGCGCCAACGCCCAAGCCGGCTTTGAGGATATAGCCCTGTGGCACGAGCGGGATATCTCCCATTCCTCCGTCGAGCGGGTTATCCTGCCCGACTCCACTATCCTCACCGACTATCTGTTGGACAAGACCACACAATTGGTGGATCAACTCCTGGTCTACCCCGAGCGCATGCGGCGCAACCTGGATTTGACCCGCGGGCTGGTCTTCTCCGGCCAATTGCTGCTGGATCTGGCGGCCGCCGGGATGTTGCGGGAGACGGCGTACCGGATCGTGCAGGAACATGCCATGCGCGCCTGGGAGCAGGAATCGGACTTCCGGGCAGCTATCGAGGCCGACCCGGAGATCCGCGCGGTCCTAGATCCCGGCCAGATCGCCGAAAGCTTCTCCCTGGANNTTTGGCTTTTCGGGTAAAGTATATCTGTACAGCAAAATGCCGAAGAGCCTGGAACTGGCGCGCGTGTTGGTGGTGGACGACGAGTTGTCTTCCCGCCTGACCTTGCAGACCCTCCTCGAAGCCGGCGGCTACAGCGTGGACGTGGCGGCATCGGCGGCCGAGGCCTTCTCGAAGCTGGACGAGGGCCAATATGAACTGGTCCTGAGCGAGGCCGAGGTGGATTCGCCGCAAGCCGGGCAGCGCGTGCTTTCGTATGCCCGCGTGAAACCTTATAAGCCCGCGACAGCCTTGGTGACGGCCTATCGGGAAGCCAAGGCCTCCCGCTATCCCGTAGGCGATGAACAGCAGGTTTCCATCAACGCCGAGAACGTTTCCGCCTTGCTCGGACAGGTGGCCGACCTGATCGGCATGCGCGCGCAGCGCCGCGCCAATCGCGCGGTCGCGCAGTAGTTTTGTAACACTTCCATTCAGTTTCGCGCGCCGCTGTAGCCCACCTTTTAGTGGCTCGTTTGCGGTCGGCAGGGGCGCGAGAGAACGCGGAGGGTTAATTACTAGGTTGCGCGCTGCGGCACTTTGCTTTCTGCCGCCTTTCGCATCGCGGTCACATCCGCGATGTCCTGCGGCCTGCCCGCCGCAAGCTTCGCGCTCACCAGATCGTCGCCGGAAATGAAATTCGCCTTGAGTCCGGTCGCGGTGTCGATGACACCCTCAACCCGGCGTGCCCATGCAGCGTCAAAATCAACACCGGGGATCTCGGAAAGGATATCCGCGGCAACAGGTTCGTGGCCCAAGCGGAAAAACGATCCGCGCTCGGCGAAGTCCGCATGGGTCAGCCCTTCAACCGGGGCCCCAAATGTCGTCAATGCCGCATAGACCGCTTTCGCGTTCTCGGCGTCGGGTTTGACCAGAAGGTCGATGTCTTTGGTCGCGCGGGGCTGCGCGTGAAACGATACGGCGTAGCCTCCCACGATCAGGTACTTAACGCCATGGGCGTTGAAGACGGACAAGAGTTCTTTGAAGTCTGGGTACATCCGGATCTGCGCCCTTCATCGCGTAAGTGGCTTGGGTGAGTTCAGATACCGCCTCCATCCGCTCATGCGCGGGGCGGCTCTGCCAGTACCGGTACTCGTCGGCCTTCATTTCGTCAAGGCTGGTGTATTTGCGGATGGTCTTGTCCACGTTGGCCTCGGCTCCTTCTATTAGAATACCGCTTACGGCGCGGCTCCAAGCGCGGTAACCTGCCTCTCCAATTCGTCCAAGCCTCCGGCGAAGAAGTGATCCTGCGCCTCCACCCAAATCAGCCGTTTGGGATCGGCCACATGCGCGTAGAACGCTTCCATCTCAGGCAGTGAGCCGTACTCGTCGTGGGCGCTCTGGATGAAGACCTTGGGCACGGTGCACCACGCCAGCACGCCCATGGGGTCGCGATTGGCGGGGAAGCCCAACGCGATCAGCCGTTCGGCGTCCGGCAAAGCGCATCCTAAGCTCAGGATCACCCGGGAGCCGAACGAAAACCCAGCCAGGGTGTACGGCAGGCCCGGATAGCGGCTGCGCAGCCAGTCGAGCGCGGCGCGAGCGTCCTCGATCTCGCCAACCCCCAAGTCGTGCCGGCCCTCGCTTTTCCCCACACCTCGGAAGTTGAAGCGCAACACTACGTAACCCGAATTCCGCAGCGCCCGCGCCACCCGATGGACCACCTTGTTATGCATGGTGCCGCCAAACAACGGATGGGGATGGCAGACCAGTGCCACCGCGCGCGGGGCGGCATCCTCCGGCGCTTCGAGCAGAGCTTCGAGCTTGCCCGCGGGGCCATTTAACTGAAGCGCTTCGATGCGGCGTGCCATTGGGTCTATGGGCGGCTCACGGCTGGCTAGGAGCAATGTGCTCCCGCAACCAGGCGGCATAGCCTGTTTCATCGAGCGTGTGGTCGGCGAGCGATAGCATGGCGGCGATCACCTCAGCCTGCTCGGCCAGGATGGTGCGGCCGTTTTCGAAGAGGAAAACGAATCCGGTCAGGAAGGCAGTGCGTTTGTTGCCGTCCACATATCCGTGGTTCTGGCACAGCCCGGCGGTGTAAGCCGCCGCCAAATCGCACAGATCCGGCTCCCCGTAGGCAAGCAAGTTTCGAGGTCTGGCCAGCGCCGACTCGATGGCGCCTGGGTCGAGGATTCCGGGCGCACCTCCAAATTCGATCAGGCTCTCGCCGTGAAAGCGCATGACTGCTGCCGGCTCAACCCAAACCGGCTTGATCAACGAGCCAACTCCCGCATGGCGGGAGCATAGCGGCGCATGGCTTCACGGGCGATGGCGATCTGGCGCGCAACCTCTTCCCGCTCCTCGGCCGGGCCATCGACATACTCCTGGAGCATGGCTTGGACTTTGACCTGGAAATTCGTGCCGTCGGCCAACAGTTTGGCCCTCAGCCGGCGATGAAAACTCTCGCCCAGCCGAATGGTCAGCGTCTTCAATTCTTGAGTTCTGGCGGTCTGTGTGCCGGTCATGTCTCCAGTGTTACATGATTGACTGATTGAAGTCAAGCTCCCGAAAACGCATAGTAACCGTGTTCGGTTTGGAGGCGGATTCCCTTGCGGGCGACCGTCACGCGCAGCTTGTGGTACTTGCCATCCCAATTCCGGGCGGGCGGCTCGTACTCAAGGCTGTAATTGGTGCGTGCGTCGGCTTCGGCCTGCGTGATCGCCTTGTTCAGGTCAACCGTCGAAGTACGGCCCCCGGTTGCCCCGGTCAGAATATCGAGCGAATCCCGATTCAGGACTCCGCGGTCGAGATTCATACCCGGGTCGGCCGTGTAGACCGTAATTTCAGACTGAACCAGCCGCGCGCCAAGCTGCCGCAGGGTTGGGCCGCCATCCCACCAGCCCTCACCCTCAAGGCCAATGGCGCTTGGAAAACCATAGGTAACCCACAGCAGCTCCTTGGGGCCGTGCACCATTGCCATACGCGCACCCATATCTTCCAGCGCACGGCAAGTAATCGTGAATCGTTCCGGCACACCGACCGGGCTCGATCGTCTCAAATCTTGTGGCCTGAATTGCAAGGTCTTGCGCATGGCGGTATCCAGTAGCGGCCCGATATTCCGCACCCAGGAGGCGTCGGCGGCATCCTGGGCAGCCGGAGCTTCCGGCAGGCCGTGGACCGCATAGAGACTGCCATCCTCAACCAACAGGTAGAGATACAGGGAGCCGGTGGCTGGCAAACGAGACAGGGAAGTTTTGAGAATGTTCCAGATCTCTCCCCGCGAAGAGAAGTTCGCATTCAAGAGATCGAACAGGATAACCAAGGGACCGGCTTGGTCGCTTTGGTTTAGGTGGAGAGAGACGATCTTCTGCGGCGAGCCGTTGTCAAACACGGAAAAGTCGGCGGCCGTCAGGTCCGGGACTGGGTTGCCCGCGGAATCCAGAGCCACGACCCGCAGGGCGACACGCCCCGTGGATTGTTGCGCTTGGAGCGCGTAGGCGCCGGCTGCCAACAGCAGGGCGGCTGCCAATCTGTTGAAGCTGCGCATAGGTTAAAGAACCTCAATCTGGTAGACGCCGCCGCGCGTGGCCGGTTTCTAAAACGTCCGGTAATTGGTAATCTGCACGTCGATGCCGAAATCGTTGTCGCGCAGCAGCTTGATCACGCTCTGCAACATGTCCCGGTCGCGCCCGCTGACGCGCACCAGGTCACCCTGGATGGCGGCCTGCACTTTCAGCTTGCTGTCCTTGATCTTGCGCACGATCTCGCGGGCCTTCTCAATGGGAATGCCCTGCTGCAGCGTGATCTCCTGCTTCACCGACGAGCCGGCCGCTGGGATCAGCGTCCCGTAAGTCAGCCCCTTCAGCGGCACCTTGCGCTTTACCAGCTTGCCTTCCAGCACCTCGATCACGGCTTTCAGCTTGTACTCATCCGCGCTGGCCAGCACGACCTTGTGGTCCTTTTCGTTCAGCTCGATCGAGGATTTGGAGTCCTTCAAATCGTAACGTTGGTGAATTTCCTTGAGGGCCTGCTGGATGGCGTTACCGACCTCCGGCAGTTCGATCTTGGAGACGACGTCGAAACTGTTATCGGGCATAGATTCTAACGGGTACCGAGTGCAATCAAGACCTTCTCGGTAATCTCGTCAATGATACCAGACAGGGAGGCGTCCAGGGCTACCGTCACGGCCGCGCGCACGCGTTCCGGATCGACCAGCGCCACCACTGGCGCCCTCGGCGCGGGGCGCTTGGCCGCCGCGGCGGGGGGCGGACCGGATCCCCGTTCCTTCACCGCCATCTCGGCCAGCGGCTTCACTGCGCCAAGCAACAGGGACGCCTGGAACGGCTTTTGTACGATGCCATCGGCCTCCACGCGGCGCGCTTCGGCCTCATCCAGCCGGTCCTTGACGCCGGCGGTCAGGATCACCCGGACATGCTTGTGACGCGGGCTGAGCTTCACGTACTGGCAGATTTCATAGCCGGTACGATGCGGCATCTCCACGTCGGCCAGCACCAGATCGGGATCCACGTCTTCCAGGCGCAGCAACGCGGAGTCGCCATCGCTGACCGTGACTACTTCAAAGCCCTCCTCGGTGAGAATCTGCTCGCCCATGCGCTGAGCGTGGGGGCTGTCATCGGCGAGCAGAATGCGCGTCATTTATTCTTGCGGCGGCGTCTGCGCCGGCTGAGCGGCTGGCGCCGGGGGTGTCGTCTGGGGTTGCGCTGGCTGAGCCGGCTGAGC
>PMVV01000253.1 GCA_003166475.1 Bryobacterales bacterium
GGGCCGGTGCTGCAATGTCCCAACGCGGATTGCAAGCACAAGCAGCCCATGCTGGCGCCGGTGGAGGCTTTGGCGCAATAACCGGGTTGTTCCGCGCGTTAGGATTACGTGGCGATGTACCGGGTCGTTCTTGACACCAATGTTCTGGTTTCTGCCTTGCGCTCAAGGAGCGGTGCATCGTTCAGGCTAATCAGCATGTTGGGCGATCCGCGCTGGCAGCCCGTCGTGTCGGTTGCGCTGATCCTCGAGTATGAGGCAGTTGCCATGCGGGAAGCGGACCAACTCGGGCTGACGGACCGGATAGTCGAAAGCATCGTCGATATGTTCTGCCGGGTCGGATCACGGCATGCGATCCGATTCCGCTTGCGTCCGGCGCTGAGGGATCCCGGCGACGACTTCATCTTAGAGCTTGCGGTGGCGAGCCATGCCGATTTCATCGTGACTCACAACATTCAGGATTTTCGCGGGTCCGAGGCTTACGGGATTCGCGCCGTGACACCAGGCGAGTTTTTGAGGAGAATAGAGGCATGGCCCTGACGATTTCACTCCCAGATGAAATTCTTCGCAAGGCCGAGGAATTGGCCGCGAGCGAGCAGATCTCCCTCGAAGAACTGGTTGTGGCGGCTTTGTCGGAGCAGTTCGCTGGTGCTGAGTACTTGCGCCGGCGAGGCGAGCGGGCTAGCGCCGAGAGGTTCAGAGCGGCTCTGGATCAGATTCCCGATACCGAACCCGAACCTTGCGACCGGCTGCCATAGCGCCTCATGCGGCTTGGCGCTTCGGATCGCGAATCCAGAATGTCCGGTACTCGCCCGACCGCCATATTCCGGCCTGCAACTCCCGCTTGCAGCGAGCATACGTTGGGTTCCAGGTTGAAGAGGAACCGCGCCACGTCAGGACGCTTCCGCTTGCCGCGCGCAGCCGCCAGCGCCGAGGCCAGCAGGTTCTCCCAACTCGTCAGTTGGGGGCCACAGATTACCGGCACGCTTCATCGATCGATCTTTTCCCTCCGGCGCCGTCCGGGCGCTTTTCCACCATCCGCCCGCCATGCGTCCAATTTCGTCGAGCCCTTGTGCGGCGAACTCGTATCCGTTGAGGTTCGCGGCGGCCAATGCGCCGCTGTTCTGGCCCACCGAGAACCGGTAAGACTTTGGAAACTTCTCCACCTTGGGAAGAATCCAAAGGTTCCAATCGTACGTTTTCTGAACCACCACTGCCGTCTCTGCCATTGCCGCTCCCCAAAAAAACCTCTTCCAAAGGGGGCCGCCCCCTTTGGAATCCCCCGTTAAACTCAAAACGCTAAACTTCTAACGGAATTCCCCCACGCATCGGAACCCCATATCGTCGAACCGGTCCGTCGGCACGTCCCCGTAACGGACCGAGGCGCGGACGAACCGGGTACCGCTGTTCCACGACCCCCCCGAATTACCTTGATCTCACCAGACTTCGGGCCTGATGGACCGCGCTCAGGCCGCGCCTGATACGGGCCAAACCAATCTGCACACCATTCCCAGATGTTGCCCAGCATATCGCACAAACCTTCCGATGTGTTCCCCTTCCGATACAGGCCTGCTGGCGTCAGGTGCCCCACGTGCATTCCGTAGTTTGCGCGCGAAGCATCGAGCGGCGGTTCGTCGCCCCACGGATACCGGGAGCCCCGCGGGCCCCTGGCGGCCCGCTCCCACTCGGCTTCCGACGGCAATCGTCCGCCCTTCCAGGAGCAGTAGGCGGCAGCCTCGAACCAACTAACGCCCACCACCGGACGGTTTGGGAATTGCGTCTGGCGTTCCCAATCCTCAGGCTCCGCGAACTTGCCGAAGCCCTCCTTCCAGTGTGCCCGCGCGGAATAGCCGCCGTTTGCAATGAACTCGCGAAACTCCTGCACGGTCACCGGGTAACGCTGGATGCGGAACGCCGGCAGGCTCACCTCGTGGACTGGCGACTCTTCATCCCACGCCTCCGGATCGTAATTCGGCTCTTTCTGGTTCCCCTTCTGCGCGCCCATCGGGAAGGGATGCGCCGGAATCGTCACCCAGTTGTCCTGTTTCAGGCGGGGATCGCCCAACTGGCCGAGCAGATCCGCGGCCTCCGCCCGCTTACCGATCTCGATATCGTCCGCCTCGCCAGGCTCGAAGATCCCCTTGATTCCCTTAACAGCCCGTTCGTATTCCGGGGTTCTCGGAAGGTAGCCCATGCGCGAAAGGTCCTGCATCATGGCGCTCAGCACCGCAACGCATTCCACTCTCTCGGCGAGCGTGGGCCGTTCACCAAGCCTGCCCAGGATGGCCTGGATGAACCCTTCGATCTTGGCTTCGCCCTGCTGGCGCAGCAGCCCGCCCAACAGCCGCATAGTCTCCCGCCACTCGCCGCGATACAGTTTGCCGCTCGCTACCACGCGTTCGATCTGCTGCACTTCGCCGAGGCTGGCAAGCTCGCGCGCCGCTAGGAATTCCTGAAAGCTGAGGTGCCAGAACTTAAAATCGCCGCCTATCGACGAGACGATTCCGCTATCCTGCGTTTCGCGCTCCAATAGTTCTCCGTTGGTGTCCACGCTCCCGCCAAACTCCCTGGTAAAGAACTCCGCTGCCGCGCGCTTATTCATCTGTACCAGGCGGCCCCCCTTCGCGTCCTGCATATCGAGCGCCAGCTTGCGCATGTACTCCAGGCACTTCTCGGGCGTGTGGCGGCCGGGTTGCTCCTTGCGCGCCTGCGCGAGCCAGCCTAGAATCGATCCGTACAAATCCACGCGATATTCCGGCAGCCGCTGGTGGTTGTGCTGGAGGACGGCCAGCGCGGTCAGCATGACGGGATTGGCGGCCATTTCGGCTATCTCGGGGCGGCTATCGAGCGCCGTTGCCAGCGATTTCTTGAAGGCGCCGGCTTCCGCCTCGGGGAATGCCAGGGCGCGGGCGAAGTGATCGAAGAAGACCTCGATTTCCGGCCGATCCAGAGCGCCGATGCGGACCGGATGGAAGCTTGGATCGAGTACGGCGTCGCCCACGTTGGTCTGGGGGCGGGTGGTCACCAGGAAATCCGCCTTCGGGAAAGACCGCGCCGCGCTTTCGAAGATGCGGGCGATACTCTCGCGCATGCGGCGGTTCGGCGCTTCGTCCAAGCCGTCCACCATCAGCAGGCAGCCGCCTTGGTCGAGCTTGCGCCGGAAGAACGCCTCGCCGATGCCCCAGCGGTATTCCTCGCTCTGGCGGCCGAGGAAATACGGAATCCAGTCCGGCGCATCGGACGGCTTGGGCGACTTGTCGGCCTCCAGCAACTTCGCAAAGTCGGCTATGGCGATCAGGATGGGGAAGCGCCGGTCGTCGGCGGGAAGGAATGGCGGCGCGTCCGGCGGGCGCGTGCCGCGAAGGGCGCGGCAAAGCTCAAACGCCGCGCGCCGCAGGAACGTGGATTTGCCCGATCCGGGATCGCCGATCAGGACCACTCGGCGCTTGCCGAGCGTCTGCTCCAAAACGATGCGGCGCTCCTGCTCCTTGCGGTCGCCGCGCGCGTCTGGCTGGCGCGGCATGTCGTGACCTGCGGGCGTCGTGAGCGGGATATAGATCTCGTCAATCCGGAACACATAAGGCTCCGCCCGCTTGGTGCTCAGCCCCGTGATGCGGATTTGCCGGGTCTTGTCCTCGAGCGCTCTGAGATAAGTTTCCGGGTCTTGCGGCGCAGCCGCCACCGTCGCCGGACGGTGCCTCTCGCGCCACGCGGCGAGAGCTTCAGACACCAGCGGGCGCACGCTCGCGGCATCGGTGAACGAGGCGCGGAAATAGCCGCTCAGTTCCCGTTTGAACTCCGCGAGCTTCTTTTCGTTGCTGCGGACGTCTTTCCGGATCCGGTCGTATTCTTCGTCGGGGAGATCCTTGGCCGTCACGAGCCGGTAATCTTCCTTCAATTCGGCGGGCCATGGGTATTTCTCGTCTACCAGAAACGCGAGCACTTCTTTCCCATTCACCCGCCCCGCATGATCGCACTCCAGCCAGGTGATGCTCTTGCGATCCGGATTCGATGGATGGTCCGGGACCCATCCATAGCGGTGCGCCACGAGCACCACCACGACCTCGGCTTCATCGACCTTTTCCAAACAGGCGGGAAGCGTCGGCAAGTGGCCGCTGGCGGCGAAATACTCCATTGATCGCGGCGAAAAGCCGCTGGCGCGCGCGGCTTGCACCGCCATTTCGCGGTGTTCTTTCAAATCCTCGGAGGTGGACGAAATAAAGACGACGGGATCGTAGCCCATTGCACCGCTGATTCTATCCGGAACGCCGGTGCGCCGGGCACGAACTGCGCTGCTCGAACCAAAAGACTGTAAGATCGATGGAATGAGAAGAGTTATTGCGCATGGCATGAGAGCATGCGCCAGAATGCTTCCTTTTTCTGTCGCGGCGCTGTTGGTATTCGCATGTGCCCCCGCGCCGGCGACGGCGCAGGCCAAATACGACCCGGGCGCAACGGATACGGAAATCAAGATCGGCAACATCATGCCTTATAGCGGCGCGTTCTCGGAGTATGGCGCAACCGGGCGCGCCGAGGCGGCTTACTTTCAGATGATCGACGAGCACGGCGGCGTCAACGGGCGCAAGATCAAGTTCATCAGCCTCGATTCCGGCTCCGACACCGGCAAGTCTGTAGCGCTGGCGCACCAGCTCGTGGAACAGGACCAGGTTCTGCTGACCGTGGGTATCTGGGGCACTCCCGCCAACTTGGCGATCCGCCCGTACATGAACGAGAAGAAAGTGCCACAGCTTTTCGTGGCGGCCACCGAATTGGCGTTTGACGATCCGTCGCATTTCCCATGGACGATGGGGTTTCAGGCCAGCAAACGAACCGAAGGTCTGGTCTATGCAAAGTACATCTTGCGGAACAGGCCGGGCGCCAAGATTGCGATACTCCACTCGCACGATCCGTCCGGACAGGAGTGGCTCGAAGGCATTCGCGACGGCTTGGGGGAAAAGGCGCCGGCCATGATTGCGAAGGAGGCTTCTTTCGAGTATTCCGATCCGGCGTCGCTCGACGCGCAAATCGTGGCGCTCAAAGACTCCGGCGCCGGCGTTTTCATGAACCTGGCGGTGGGAAAGTTCACGACACGTGCCATTCGCAAAGCCTACGACATCGACTGGCATCCGTTGCAGTTCATCCCCAACGCATCCCTCTCCATCGCCGCTTTCCTGGAGCCGGCTGGCCTGAAGAAGGCCGCCGGAATCATTACCAATGCGCGTTCCAAGTCCTGGTTCAAGCCGCAATCGAGACAAGACCCCGCGGTGCGCGCGTTTCTGGAGTGGATGGGAAAATACAATCCGGACGCAAGCCTCCGGGATGCCAACAACGTGTACGGCTATGAAGTGGCGCAAACGCTGGTGGAAGTGCTGAAGAAGTGTGGCGACGATCTGACGCGCGCCAACGTAATGAAACAGGCCGCCAGCCTCGATCTGGAGCTGGGGATGCTTCGACCGGGAATCAGAGTCACGACGAGCCCCACCGATTATCAGCCGATCAAGCAGTTGTTTCTCATTCAGTTTGACGGGCAGGACTGGGTTCCGATCGGCAACTGAGCGGAGGGCCGCTAACGCGTGCCAGCCCCTACTTCAAATACTTGATAAACAAAACCTCATTGCCCTTCTCGCTGTAGATCAGCTCATCCACCAGATTCCGCGTGAGCAGAATGCCGAATCCGCCGGGCCGGACTCCCTGTTCGGCGCGGATCTCCAGGTGCCGGACGGGCTCGCCGGGCGGGTTGGCGATGGCGGCGTGCGTGATGGCATCGAACGAAAAACCCTTGCCGGGGTCCTGGATCAGGTAGACGATGGCCCGCGTGGTGCGCACATAGGTTACCTGCACGCGCTTGTCGGGGTCCGATCCTCCGCCGTGCTCGATGGCGTTCATCAGCAGCTCGCGGAACGCGGCTGCGATGTTCTCGCGCTCGTGCGGCGGAAAGTCCATCTCTATTTCGCGCACGAACTGCATCAGCCGGTCGGCGGTTTCCATCTTGCAGCGCAGCCGCAGGCTGATCCATTGCGGCGTCGCCGAAAGCACTTCGATATCGTCCTGCCAGTGGCTCGTGTTGACGGCCTGCGCGATCATCTCGGCCACCGAGCTGGGCGAGAACGGTTTGCTGAAATAGCAAAACGCCTGGTCGCGGATGGCGCGCACGATGTTGGCGGGCGTGCTGTCGGCGGTCATCACCATGACCTTCGCCTCGGGCCGGATCTCCCGGATTTGATGCAGCAGCTCCAGCCCGTCCATGCCGGGCATGCGGACGTCGGTCAGCACCAGGTCGTAAGGGCGCGCCTTCGCGCGGGCCAGCCCCTCCAGCCCGTCGAAGGCGCTGTCGATCTGCCACTCAGGGCGGCGCAGCACGGCCGCCAGCAGCTCGTGTACGGCGGGATCGTCGTCCACCAGCAGCAGCGTGTGCGCGCTCATGCGGTCTCCAGTTTCAGCGTGAAGGTGCTGCCGTGGCCGAAGTCGCTTTCCACTTCGATATCGCCGCCCATCAGGCGCGCCAGTTTCCGGCTGATGGCCAGTCCCAGCCCGGTTCCCAGATTCTGGTAAGGGGTCGGCAATTGCTGGAACTCCTGGAAGAGCAGGGGCACCTGGTCGGGGCGCAAGCCGATGCCGGTGTCCGATACGGCGATGCACGCGTGCTGGGGAAGGGCTTGATCGCGGGAGCCGGTCACCTGAATGTGGCCGCGCGGGGTGAACTTGATGGCGTTCGAAACCAGATTGACCAGGATTTGTTTGGAGCGCTGGCGGTCGCAGCGCACCATGAGCGGTTCGCGCGGCTGCCCGATGTCCAGCTTCAGGCGCTTGGCGCGCGCCAGCGGCGCCATCATATTGGTCACCTCGCTGATGACTTCGGTGGCGTCCACCGGCTCGATGAGGCACTCGAGCTGGCCGGCCTCGATGCGCGCCACGTCCAGCGCGTCGTGCAGCACTGCCATGATGTGCTGGGCGCTGGCCGAGATCATGCGCACCTGGCGCATCTGCTCGGCGTTGAGCGATCCGGGAATTTGCTCTCCCAGCAGATCGGCGAAGCCCACGATGGCCGTCATGGGCGAGCGCAGTTCGTGACTCATAGTGGCCAGGAAGCGGCTCTTGTGTTCGCTGGCGGCCAGCGCGGCCGCATGCTGCTGCTTGAGGCGGTCGTACAAGCGGGCGCGTTCGATGGCGAGCGAAACCTGCTGCGCCACCACTTGCAGCAGGCGGACTTCTTGCGCGCGGAAGCGGTGTGGCTCGGCGAGGTACTGATTCAGAGTGCCGGCGGGCTCGCCCCCCACCAGCAGCGGCACCGAGATGAGCGCCCGCACGCCCTCGCCCAAGCTGATATGTTTCCAGCTTGCGCACAGCGGATGGCGGCTGATGTCCGCTACCCAGTAGGGTTTCCCAGTTGAAACGGCGCGGCCCGAGGGCGACGAAGCGTCCGCCGGCAGCAGGCCGATCTCGCGGAATCTTTCGCCGTAATCGGCGGACAATCCGTACACCGCGGCGAAGTCCAGCCGGGTCTTATCGGCGGAGAGCAGGGTGATGGAGCCGAACGGCGCGCCCATGGCCCGGCTGGCCCTTTCGAGCGCCACATCCAGCACCTGGCTCAGTTCCAGAGGCGACAGCATGGCCGAGGCGATATCGGCCACCACCGTTAGTTCCTCGATGCGCTGTCGCAGATTTCTGGCTGCCATGGCCTCAGCGTGCGTTGTCTCCAGTCTAGCGCGACTGGGTGGCCGTTTTGTGGGGCGGACCTCGGGGTCTGCGCGGGTCCTCCGGGACCCGCTCTACCGCTACCCGCTCTACCGCTACCCATTCTGCCGCGCATAATCCGCCGCGTCCGCCGTGCGCGGCGTATCCTTGGGCATCAGGATCCAAGCGATCAGGTAGGCGAAGAAGCCGAAACCCGCGCCCAGCGCCAGGGCCAGCCACACAATGCGGATCAGCAGAGCGTCCACGCCCAGATAGCGCGCGAAGCCCGCGCAAACGCCGGCGACCTTCTTGTGTTCCGTGTCCAGCGCCAGCCTGGGAGAGGCGTAGGGGTTCGCCGTGGCTTCCGCCAGTTTGGTGGGATGCCCGCACGTCGAACAGTAGCGCACCTTTTCGTCGATTTCGATCCCGCATCTTGTGCAGAACATTGGCTCGACCTCCTTCATATGCAGATACGAAGAACGCGGCGGGTGTGTTCCGCCAGTCGTGCGGTCCGCTCCTGTTGGCGGCCGCACTCACCGCTTGTTCCGGCGCTTACGCGCAAATCGATCCGATCGACAAAGGGCACTCCGCGCATGGCGCCGCGTTCGACATCGGGCCGCGCCAAAAGCCGTGGGTCATGGAAGGCATCGGAGTCGCGCCGTTTCCCATCACTACCAGGAACCCGGAGGTCCAGCAGTGGTTGAACCAGGGCAACGCGTGGAGCCGGACAATGCCATGGCCTATTGGGGCCCGGCCCGCGCCACCGAAGGCGAGCGCACCGCCGACTTCCTGTGCGAAGCCGTCAAACGCAAGGACAAAGTCACCGAGCGCGAGCGCCTGTATATCGAGGCTGAAGCGGCCGTTCTGCTGCCCGAATGTGGACAGGGATCGACTATCTGGGTGAGTCCAGGTGGCCCGCCAAGAACTCGAATGCTGGAGTTGTGGATACCTGCGCCTTCGAGAAAGACGGTTACTACTTCTACCAGAGTCAGTGGACGGACAAGCCTACGCCAATTGCGACACGGTGGAGTTATTCCTCAACGGCAAGTCCCTGGAAGTCGAGGGCTACTGGTTCCCGCGCTCCGGGATGGAGCGAAAGTACGGCAACTATCCGGCGCGGGCCGGAGCGGTGCGCACCACGTCGGACCTGCACCTGGCGTGGACCGTACCCTATCAACCGGGCACGCTGAAGGCCGTGGGCGTCGAGGATGGGAAGGTCGTCTCCGAGGTGGAAGTCACAACCGCGGACCGGCGGGACGTCGCGCACGTCACGGTGAAGATACTCGATACCCAAGGCAGGTTAGTGCCGGATGCGGACCGCGACGTGACTTTTCAGGTTCAAGGAGAGGGCAAGATCATCGGGTTGGACAACGGAAACGCTGTCAGTCACGAGGATTTCAAGGGTGGCCACAGGAAGGCGTTCGCCGGCCTGTGCCTAGCCATTGGGCAATCGACGGCCGTGCCGGGTCAAATCCGCGCCGCGCCCGCCGGCTTACGCCTTGGTGCTGATGGTGACGCTGCCTGACCGGAGCCCGGGCGAAGTCGCGGCCACGCGCGGAGACAGGGTAGAATATCAACATGGAAAACGCAGCATCAAGCGTGCGCATCGCCGGCGATGCTTTTGGCGTACTTTCCAAACTGTCGGTGAAGCTTGGCCAGCCCAAGGCGCAAGTGATCGAGACCGCGCTGAAACAAATGGAAGAGCGGATCTTTTGGGAGGAGGTGGGCGAGGTCTTCGCGCGAATCGCCGCGGACCCGGAGAACTCTGCCCGCCAGAGAGCCGAGATCGAGCTTTGGGAGTGCGGCACGGCGCGAGATTTCGAGGGCGAAGAGTGGTAATCGAGACGGGGCAAATCTACTGGTGCGCCCTGGATCCGATTCAAGGGCACGAGCAGGGCGCGACTCGGCCGGTAATCGTCGTTTCGGCGGATGCGTACAACAAAACTCAAAGTCCGCTGGCCGCCGTTGTACCCCTGACCAAAGCTGCGGCGAAGACTCCGCTGCATCTCCGGTTTTCCCAAGAGGATACCGGTCTTCGAATGGACTCTCGACCGTATTGACCGACCACGCGCGATTCCTCGACCGTTTGCGCCTGCGCGGAACGCCGATTGGGCGACTTCAGCCGGCCGCACTCGCGCTTCTGGACCAACAGTTGGGCCGTGTGCTCGGATTGGCATAGCATGCCTGCCTCCGCAAGTGACCCAGAATGATGTCGCCGTTCGTTCCCCACGCCCGCGCGGCTTCCATTTCGGCGCGCACTACGCCCAACGGCAAACCGGCATCGACCTCGAACTCGCGTCCACTCTCGGACCGCGCTGAACCGCCAATCGAGCGATTCCGATACAAGAGAGGCTGCGTGAAGGGTTATTCTGAGAAAGTTCAATGGAGCCACCCTCCGGGCTTGAACCGGAGACCTGCTGATTACGAATCAGCC
>PMVV01000320.1 GCA_003166475.1 Bryobacterales bacterium
GCTGGCGCTGGCCGCAGCGCTGCTTCTGGCAGTCATTCTTATATGGCCCAGGCATCATAGTGGGGCGGCGCCTCGCGCTGCGGCGATGTCTCACGCCGCCCCAACGGTCGCCCCACTAATACGGAAGAGCCGCCACCATCTCCGCCGCATGCCAGCGGCTCAACCCGGCCCGCCGCTGCTGGTGCAGTTCGTAACCGACGACCCCAACATAGTTATTTATTGGCTAATCGATCAAAAACCTCAAGGAGACTAAAAATGAAAACCGTAAAACGAATCCTATTCGGCTTGGCCATGGCAGGCGCACTTGCGGCCCAGACCGCAACATCGGCGTCCCCGCCCGCGCAACCCCCCGAAGCGCCCCGCCAGCAGCGCGTCTTTACGCTGAAATACGCCGACGCGCGCCACGTCGCCGATATACTGCGCGTCTTCGGCTACGGCATCCAAGCCGACCGCGACATGCACGTCGTAGCGGTCAGCGCGCCTGCCGAAGCCATGGCGGCGATCGAGGACGCCATCAAGCGGCTGGACGTCGCTGCCGCGGCGCCCAAGGATATCGACCTCGTCGTCTACATGATTGTGGCGTCGGACCAGCCTTCGGCCGACGGTAATCTACCGTCCGAACTGCAGCCCGTCGCCGACGAAGTGAAGAAGATTTTCTCGTACAAGAGCTTCCGGTTGCTCGATTCCATCCTGTTGCGGACTCAGCCCGGGAATAGGGCGACCGCCGACGGAGTCATCGGTGAGTCGAAGACATCTTACAGGTTCGAGGTTCAGCCATCTGCCGTGACCGAAGACCCCCAGGGACGTCTAATCCGGCTGGACAATCTCAATTTGACCTTGCGCCTGTCGGGAGATCGCGAGGCTGGTATCCGCACCGAGATCACGGTACGCGAAGGCCAGCGGGCAGTAGTCGGTAAGTCGAATATAGGCCTCGGCCAGTCGCTTATCCTGGTGGTGACCGCGAAGGTAACGGAGTAGAAGAACGTGGCTGCGCTACGGGCTAACGCTCAGCGCAGCCACTCGCGGAGAGCCGCCTCGCCCCGCATGCCCGACGCACTACGCCAGATCTTCCCATCCGCGCCGATCAGAACCAGCTTGGGCACCCCGCTGACACTGTAACTCCGGGCCGCGCTGCCATCCTCATCCACCAGATTGAGCAAATGCAGCGGCCGCATGACTTCCCGCGCGCCATCCACGTCGCCGATGTTCACGCCCGCGATTTCCACGCCGTTCCGGGACGCTTCCGCATACAGGCTGTCGAGGATCGGCAGCTCGTGCCTGCAGATACCGCAGTTGGTATTCCAGAAGACCAGCAGCACGGGCTTGCCGCGAAAGGAATCCAGACGATACTCGCCGCCATAAGCGCCTTCGAGCGCGAAATCCGGGGCCTGGCGCCCGACCTCGTTGTGCCGCAACAACAGGAACACGGCGACTGCGGCGGCAATCCAGATCAGCGGGTTTGACGACCGGTCGGCCATGGCGCTTCCCAGCTTATCAATCGGCTGGAACGCCCGCCAGCGTTAACTGCGCGCCGGGCGCTTACCTTCGTTAAGGGTGCCGAGCAGCCGCTCGGTGGCAGCCGCGACCTCCCGCACGGCGGCGTCAAACGCCTCCTGGTTGGTCCGCGACGGCTTGCGGAAGCCGCTGACCTTTCGCACGAACTGGAGGGCCGCCGCGGAAATCTCCGGAGCGGTGGCCGGCGTGTCCGGCCGTCTGAGCACTTTGATGCTGCGGCACATCGTAGAAAGCATTATCGTACATAATCGACGCCGCCGTTACCGAATTGGTGCCGCTGTTACCGAGCCGCGACCGTCAGGGAGCGGTCGCACCGGCATGCCGCGGCATTACAATATTGGACATGCGCATCCTGAAACTGTCCTTAGGCCTCTTTCTGGTTGCGGCCACCGCCTGGCCTCAGGCGCGGGTCGCCTCTCCCGACGGACAGATTGTGTTGGAACTCATTCCCGGCCCGGAGCAACTGCAGTATCGCGTGACGTTTCGCGGCCGTCCGGTGATCGATCCCTCGGCGCTGGGCTTCGATCTGCAAAATCAGCCCTCGCTGGGGGCTAACTTGAAACTGACCGTCGCGGTGCCCAGCGCCGGCGACGAGACCTACACCATGCCGCACGGCAAATCGAATCCCGTGCGCAACCACTACAACGCCCTGCTGGCGGACTTCGAAGAGGCGGCTCAACCCGGCCGGCGCCTGTCGGTCGAAGTGCGCGCCTACGACGATGGCGTCGCCTTCCGCTACCTCATCCCCGAGCAGACCACACTGCGCGAAATCCGCATCATCCGGGAGAAGACGCAATTCCAGTTTGCGAAAGATGGCGACACCTGGCCGCTGGTGCTGGCCAGCTACCGCACGCCCTACGAAGCGAATTACGAGCACGTGCCTTTGGGCGGCATCGTGCCGAACTGGCTCGTTGCCTTGCCGTTCCTTACGGAACTGCCCGGCACCGCCTTCGTCGCCATCACCGAGGCGCAGATCGAGAACTATCCCGGCATGTACCTGTCGCACTCGACCGCCGGTTCGGGGCGCGTGCTGGAAGCCAAGCTCGCGCCGCGCGCCGACGAGCCGGACCTGGCCGCCACCGGCGCCACTCCCCTGCGCACGCCCTGGCGCGTGCTGATGATCGCCGACCAGCCTGGGCGCCTGATCGAATCGAACATCGTCATCAATCTCAACCCGCCGTCGGAAATCGCCGACACTTCCTGGATCAAGCCCGGCAAAGCGGCCTGGGACTGGTGGTCCGGCACCTACGCAAAAGACGTGAGCTTCAAGCCGGGGATGAACACCGAGACCATGAAGCATTACATCGACTTTGCCGCGGAGGCCCGCCTGGAGTACATGCTCATCGACGCCGGATGGGCGCCGGGCGCCAAAGAAGCGATGCACGATATCACCCGCACCATTCCCGAGATCGACATGCCGGAACTCCTGCGCTATGCCGCGGCGAAGGGCGTCAAGATCTGGCTGTGGGCGCACTGGACTTCGGTGGACCGGCAGATGGACGAGGCCTTCCCCATGTTTGAGAAGTGGGGCGTGGCGGGCGTCAAGATCGACTTCATGGATCGCGACGATCAATGGATGGTGGACTGGTATCACCGCGTGCTGCGCAAGGCCGCGCAACACCACCTGATGATCGATTATCACGGCGCTTACAAACCGGATGGCACCCGCCGCACATGGCCCAACCTGATGACCCGCGAAGGTGTGATGGGCCTGGAATACCTGAAGTGGAGCGGGCGCGTGACGCCGGCCCACAACGTGATCCTGGCTTACACGCGCATGTTGGCCGGTCCCATGGATTACACGCCCGGAGGCTTCCGCAATGTAACCCGCGCCGAGTTTGAGCCGCGCAATCGCGAGCCGCTGGTGATGGGCACGCGCGCGCACCAGTTGTCGCTTTTCGTGGTCTTCGAAAGCGCGTTCGAAATGGTTGCCGACTATCCGGAGGCATACCGGGGACAGCCCGAATTGCCCTTCATCAGCGCCGTGCCCACGGTGTGGGATGAGACGCGTGTGCTCAACGGGCAGGTGGGCGAATGGATCACCATCGCCCGCCGGCGCGGCAACGAATGGTTCGTGGGCAGCATCACGGACTGGAGTGCGCGCGAACTGGACGTTCCCCTGGACTTCCTGGGGGACGGCGAGTACATCGCGGAGATCTACGCCGATGCCGCGGACGCCGCCGCCCAGCCCACGCATACCGCGATCTCGCAGCAGCGCGTGCGTCAGGCGACCAAGCTGCACTTGAAGCTTGCGCCCGGGGGCGGATGCGCCATTCGGATTCGGCCGGCGCAGAATTGAGCTGTGGGGCAGGCCATTGTTTTTCGTGGCCTGCCGAGTTCGAGCACGGCGCGTACTTGCCCGGCCTCCTCCTGCATGGTTTCCAACCCGCCGCAGTTATACGTGGGCATGTACTAAAATATATTCAGCATGTGAAGCAGCTTGATGCGCTTCGAATGGGATGAGGACAAGAACCGTCGCAACCTCGCAAAGCACAAGGTCAGCTTTGAAACCGCCAAGTCGGTTTTCGACGATCCCCGGGCTCTCAGCATCCAGGATCGTGTTGTTGAAGGAGAGGAGCGGTGGCAGACGGTTGGAATGGTATCTGGCACGCTATTGTTGGTGGCCTATAGCTATCGGGACGAGGCTGGCGACAGCGTGACCCGGCTGATCTCGGCACGAAAGGCAATCCCGCATGAAAGGCGAGCATATGCAAAGAGTCAAAAGCGCTCAGGCGGCTGAAATCCGCGCTCTCAAGCGCATGAAAGACCGGGAAATCGATACCACGGACATTCCGCCTGTGCTGGACTGGAGCAAGGCAGTTGTCGGCAAGTTCTATCGGCCTATCCAGAAACCTCTCACGATCCGGTTGGACGCGGACGTTCTCGCGTGGCTCAAAGGACAAGGCAAGGGTTATCAGACGCGAATCAACAATCTTTTGCGAAGTTCGATGGAGAGGGCCGGCTCCGATCCCCGGAAATCCTAGCGATATACGATCCTGCAGATAGGACTGGGCATCACAAGCATGCCGCCGGGGTGCTTCCCTGCAAATGCGTGGCCCAGAAGCCACGTGACTTGACCGCGCAGCGGCCGCGGACAGGTGCACTTGAAGCGGCGGGGAATGCACCCAACAGCCAGTGGTGCCACTGGCCGGCGGCGCCGGCGTGGATCTGGGCTGTTAACGCTGTTCCTTCGGCTTCCGGCGGAGTTCCGCAATTGATTTTGACCTCGGCGTCGCCGCGCTTGACCGTAACCACCACGGAATCGCCCCAGTTCTTGGTGGCCATCAGGCGGTTCCAGGTTTCGCGGTCCGGCGCCGCGATGCCGTCGAGCGAGAGTACCTGGTCATTCACCTGGAACCCGCTCCGGGCGGCGATCGAATCCTTCTCGATCGCGATGATCTTTCGCGCCCCGGCGGTTTCAGTCGAGAAGCCCAGCGACGGATAGAGCGAGTCGCGCTCATACGGAATGCCCCAGACGAAATTCGCGTAAGAGGCTTTGACGCTCTCGACCGGCTTCTCCTCGGAGTCCTCCACGGGCACGGGAATCAGCGTGGTTATCTTGCCTTCGAACCACTGCCGCGCCTGATGCTCGATCCCCACGCCATAAGCTACGTGCCCGCTGCCCACCAGTACCACCAGAATTGAATCGGGAGGCGCCGCTTTCAGAACCTTCACGCTGTTGTAGCCCATGCTGGCGTCCCAAGTGGCTTGTGCCGCCTGCATGCTCTTCAACATGGATTCGGGCATGTGGCCGTGCATCGAGTCGTCGTCCTCAAAGGAGGCGCGGAAAAACGCCAGGTGATCCGCGTTGTCGACATCGATCTGGGGCGGCACGTGCTGTCTTTCGGCGTCCGAGAGGTGTTCGATTCCCTTCTGGCGAACGGCCGTCACCACGCTGCGCGGCGTATTCACGCCGTACATGGGAATTCGATTGTCGCGAGCGTAGAGAAAAATGTCGCGATAGTAGTCCCAGTGGTAACCCCAGAATTCGTACCAGCGCGCCAGCGTGAGGAAGCCCGTTTCGGTCAACAACCCGTCCCGCCAGTTATCGAGCGACCTCTGCTCTGTGTACGAAAACATTTCGAGACCGATCGTCACCTTGCGCCCAGCGTCATGAAGTGCCCGGATCACGCGTAGTTGCACTCGATGAAAGTCGGCCGTGGTGTGCTCTTCGCCGAGCAGCAGCAACCGCGTGCCGTCGAGGCGGGCGGCAAGCTGGTTGACGGAGAACACTTCGCCCTTGTCCGTATCCGTGATCCCGTCCAGCACCACGCGGGCGTCGCGCGTGCGCCGTTCCGGATCTCCGATCGCCAAGTGGAAGATCTTCTGTTTGGATTGGGCGAACGAGGCAAGCGAAACCATCACTGCTAGCGCCGCCACCGACACACATCGCTTCATAAGGTAATGACTCCGAACGAGCAGGCTATCACGGGGCGCAGGACTGCGGCGAGCAGCCGGGTGCGCGGGCGTGGGCGAAATCAAAGTGACTGTTACCGAGCCGCGACCGTCAGGAAGCGGTTTCCCCCAAAACGGTTAAGCTCCCGGACACCCGCGATTGCTGAGTTCGCGCGGATGGAATGGATATAATAGCTTCATGCCCGCGCGATTCCGTGCCACTGCGCGGCGATAAGGAGGGAATATGTGCGATCAAGATCATTTTGAAAACGATCGGAAAGACTACGAAGCTCGCGGTTTGGTGACACGCAAGCAGTTCGGCTTAATGTTGGGAGCAGGCGTTGCGATGATGTTGCCAAGGGTCGCCAACGCGGTTGCAGTGACCGAAACCGACGTGACCGTCACGACGCCGGACGGCGCGGCGGACTGCTATTTCGTGCATCCGGCAAGCGGCACAGCCCCGGGAGTCCTGGTATGGCCGGATATCTTCGGGCTGCGGCCGGCGTTCCGCCAAATGGGCAAACGGCTTGCCGAATCGGGGTATGCGGTGCTCGTGGTGAATCCATTCTACCGTGTCAAGAAAGCCCCGACCGCGGAAGCCGGCGGTGCAACTCCAATCCAGGATTTGATGCCGCTGGCGCGAGCCCTGAATGAGACCACGCACATGACGGATGCGAAAGCGTTCATCGGGTGGCTGGACGGGCAAAAATCGGTTGCCAAAGACCGGAAGATCGGCACGCAGGGCTATTGCATGGGAGGCCCGATTGCGTTTCGCACCGCCGCCGCTGTACCCGATCGCGTCGGAGCCGTCGCCTCGTTCCATGGCGGCGGGCTGGTGACCGACGCGCCAAACAGTCCGCACCTTCAGGCCGCGAAATCGAAAGCGCAGTTCCTCATCGCGATCGCGGAGAACGACGACCAGCGGTCGCCCAATGACAAGACGGTCCTCAAGGAGACGTTTGCCAAGGCCAACCTGCCTGCGGAAATCGAAGTATACACTGGCGCCGCGCATGGCTGGTGCCCTCCCGATTCGAAGGTCTACAACGAGCCACAGGCCGAGAAGGCATGGAGCCGATTGCTCGTGTTGTACGGCAAAGCGTTGGCCTGACCAAGTGGAGGGCGGGCAATTCTGCCCCGGGGTCCNNCAAGATTGGCCGCCCTCCAGCGCGTCTTCAACGGTGCCCCACAAAAGCGCCCTGCCATTTGTGATAGATTTGCGCTCATGCGGATTCTTTTCGTCTTCTGTTTGGTCGCCTCGTTGGTGGCTGGCGCGAGTTTGCCGACCGGGGCTCCGGAGCAGGCTGGTTTCTCCCGCGATCGCCTGAACCGGATTAACACCGTTATGCAGGAACATATCGCCACCGGCCGGCTGAACGGTGCTTCCGGCCTCATCGCGCGCAACGGCAAGGTCGTCTTCCGGGAGACTTGGGGTGCCTATAAGCCCGACACGATCGTGCGTATGTATTCGATGACCAAGGCCATCACCGGCGTCGCTGCCATGATTCTTTACGAAGAGGGCAAGTTCTCGCTCACCGATCCGGTATCGAAATACCTTCCCGAGTTCACCAAGATGCGCGTGGCTCAAGAATCGTTTGACGCCGCCGGCCAGCGGACATACTACACCGTTCCGGCCGATCGTCCCATCACGGTCCGCGACCTGTTCCGGCACACCAGTGGCCTCGACTACGCGGGACCGAAGGATGAAAACGGCGAACCGGCGTACAAGAAGCTGGGTGTGGAGGGTGGAAACGGGTGGGTGTCTTTCGATTTGGCGGAAGCCGTACGGCGTCTGGCCACCGCCCCTTTAAACCACCAGCCAGGCACGACGTTTCACTACGGCTTCTCGATCGACGTGCTGGGCCGTCTCGTGGAGGTCCTCTCCGGCAAGCCGCTCGACCAGTTTTTCGAAGAGTGGATCTTCCGTCCGCTGGGCATGAAGGATACGGCTTTCTTCGTGCCGGAAGAGAAATGGAATCGTCTGGCAGTGTTGTACGCGCCCAAGAAAGGCGGCGGCATCGAACCGCACACCGGCGGAGCGCAGGAGAACTACAAGAAGAAGCCGACGCTTCTATTAGGCGGAGCGGGTTCGGTATCGACTCTCGACGACTATGCGCGATTCGTTACCATGCTGCTGAACGACGGCGAACTCGAGGGCGTGCGCATTCTCGGCCGCAAGTCGGTCGAACTCATGAGGAGCGATCACCTCGGCACCCTCGCACGCGCCGGCGGCGTGCCGGCGGAAGGCTACGGTTTCGGCTTGACGTTTGCCGTGAATTTGGGTCCTGGCAAGTCGGCGACCGTCGGCTCGGAAGGCGAATACAATTGGGGAGGCGCGGCGGGAACCAGTTTCTGGATCGATCCCAAGGAGCACATGGTCGGCGTCTTCCTGGTCAATGTGCTGCCCAGCAACGACGTCGTGGCCGCTGGCCAGTTCAAGAGGCTGGCCTACGAAGCCTTGGTGGATTGACGCGGTTTCTGTCGCCCCCAAGTTTCCGCTTCTCAGGTCTTATATACTGTTATTGATCGGTTGCCCCAAAACCGGTGCCATCCCGGAATCCGTCGATCCAAAAGGAGAGTCCTGACCGATGAGTTTGAGCCAACTAGCAAGGTCCATTTGCGAGTCGCCCACCCTGAAGCTGAACGAAACCGCCGCGTTGCTGCGGGACAAGGGCGAACCCGTCATCCACCTGGGGGGCGGCGAGCCCAAAAGCAAAACGCCCATCGACGCCATCGTGAGCTGCTCGTCCCTGCTCCAGACCGGCGACGTCAAATACACCCCGGCGGACGGCATCCTTACGCTCAAGAAAGCGATCATCCGCTATACCGAGGAGCACTACGGCCGCCTGGTGGCACCGGAAAATGTGATCGTCTCCAGCGGCGCCAAGCAGTCGATTATGGTGCTGCTGCACGCCATCCTCGATCCCAAGGAGGAAGTCGTTTTCCCGGCGCCGTATTGGGTCAGCTATCCCGAGATGATCAAGATCGCGGGTGGCGTGCCCATAGCGGTGACCGCGCGCGATGGCAGCTTCGAGCCAACCGTGGAGGAAATGGCGGAAGCTGTCGGACCGTACACCAAGGCCGTCATCCTGAACAGCCCTAACAACCCCTCGGGCGTGGTGTACTCCGACGAGTTCGTCGCGGGCGTGGTCGAGATGTGCGAGAAGCGCAACTTGTACCTCATCATGGACGACACCTATAACCGGCTGATCTTCGACGGCCGCACGCCCACCAACTGTTACCACTTTACCCAGGTGCACAATCTCGACCTCTCCAAACTCGTGGTCATCAATTGTGTGTCGAAGATGTACGCTATGACGGGCTTTCGCATCGGCTGGGCGGTCGGCGGCAAAGAGATCGTGCGCGCCATGACCAACATCCAGTCGCAGGAAACGTCAGGGCCGGCCGCGCCTTCGCAGTGGGCCGCGGTCGGCGCGCTCAACGGCGTACAGTCGTCCATCGAGAGCCTGCGCCTCACGCTCGAAAACAACCGCAATGTGATGATGACCCGCCTGGGCGCTTTCGACGGCGTGAAAGTGGTGAAGCCCGGCGGCACCTTCTATTGCTTCCCGGATTTCAGCGCCTACGAGAAAGACTCCCAGAAACTGTCCCGCCTCCTGCTAGACAAGGTCCGGGTAGTCACGGTTCCCGGCCGCGAGTTCGGCATGGAGGGTCACCTGAGGATCAGTTTCTGCGGAACCGTCAAGGAGATCACCGAAGGCATAGAGCGCATCAAGTGGGCGCTCGATCCGGGCGCGCCCAACGAACTTTTCCTGGGCGGCCGCAGACTGGTGAGGGACTGGCGATGAATCCATATCTCGACCTTCCGTCGCCCGCGCTGCCCGAAGCCGGCAAACTGGCGAGCGTTTATGGTCTGGCGAACCACGGCCTGACCAACCTGCACCGCGTCTACTGGAATCTCCCCACGGCTTCCTTGTACGAGGAGGCTGTTTTCCGGGGGGAGGCGTCCATCTCGCATCTCGGCCCCATGGTGGTGACCACCGGCAAACACACGGCGCGCGCGGCGGCCGATAAGTTCATCGTCCGCGAGGCCGACACGGAGAACTACGTCTGGTGGGGCGAGTACAACCGGCCCTTCAGCGCCGACAAGTTCAGCGGTCTCCTCACGCGGGTCGCGGGGTTCCTGCAAGGCCGCGACGTGTTCGTGCAGGATTGTCACGCGGGCGCAGATCCGGATTATCGCATGCCCATCAGGATAATCACGGAAAAAGCCTGGCACAGCCTGTTTGCGCGCAACATGTTCATGAAGATCCGAAGCACCGAGGCCCTCAAGCGGCACGTGCCGGAGTTCACCGTGATCTGCGCGCCGTCCTTCCACGCCTCGCCCGTGATCGACGGCACGCGCACCGAGACCTTCATCATCATCAACTTCACCCAGCGGCTGGCCATCATCGGCGGCTCCGAATACGGCGGCGAAATCAAGAAGACCATCTTTACCGTCCTCAATTTCCTCCTTCCGCACGCGGGCGTGCTGCCCATGCACTGCTCCGCCAACGTTGGTCGGGATGGAGATGTGGCGCTGTTCTTCGGCCTCTCCGGCACCGGCAAAACCACGCTTTCGGCCGAGCCCACGCGCAGCCTGATCGGCGACGACGAGCACGGCTGGAGCGAAAGCGGCGTCTTCAACTTCGAGGACGGCTGCTATGCCAAGGTCATCCGCCTCTCGCCCGAGGCCGAGCCGCAGATCCACGCTTGCACGCGCCGCTTCGGCACTATCCTCGAGAATGTGGTGCTCGACCCGCTCTCCCGCCGGCTCGACCTCAACGACGACGCGCTCACCGAGAACACCCGCGGCGCTTATCCGCTCGATTACATCGAGAACTATCTTCCGCCGAAGATGGCGGGGCATCCGCACAACGTCGTTTTCCTGACGTGCGATGCCAACGGCGTCTTGCCGCCCATCGCGCGCCTCACGCCCGACCAGGCCATCTACCATTTCCTTTCTGGGTACACCAGCAAGATCGCCGGCACGGAGATCGGCTTGGGCACGGAACCGGAGACCACCTTCAGCGCCTGCTTCGGCGGTCCGTTCATGGTGCGCCATCCGTATGCGTACGGGGAAATGCTGAAAGCGCGCCTCATGAAGCAGGGCGCTACCTGCTGGCTGGTGAACACCGGGTGGACGGGCGGGCCGTTCGGCGTCGGCAAGCGGATTAGCATCCGCCACACGCGCGCGCTTCTCCATGCCGCCCTCACCGCGAAACTGAACGCTGTGGCCTTCCGGACCGATTCGGTCTTCGGTTTCGAGGTCCCTGTCGAATTCGAAGGCGTTCCGCAGCAGATCCTGGACCCTGCCAGTAGTTGGGGAAGCCGCGAGGAATACGACCGCAAGTATCAGGCGCTGGCGGCGCGGTTCATCGAGAATTTCAAGCTCATTAAGGCCGGCTGCCCGGAAAGCGTCGCGCAGGCAGGTCCCAGTTAATGGAGGACGGGCAATTCTGCCCGCAGCCGGGTTTCACCCGGCAGGACCCGCTCGAAGGCGGGTCCGCAGCCTGAGAGGCTGCCCCACGGCGTTACTGGATCCGCGCGCCGGTAGTGTTGTCGAATACGTCGTTCCGCAGAAACTGCTCCGTGGTCCAAGGCGGCCCGCCGCCTTCCAGGTACTTCTGGAACCACTCCAAGTGCGCGGTGTAGTAGAGCGCCATTTCGTACCAGTCCGGCCAGTGGGCCGCCTTGGAGTACACGATCAGGCGCGAGGGCACGTTCTTCTTCTGTAGGGCGGTGAAGAACTCCAGCGACTGTGTGTAAGGCACGCGGTAATCGCCCTCCCCGGTGATAACCAGGCACGGCGTCTTGAAGTTCTCCACGTACTTGGATGGGGAGAACTTCTCGTAATGCGCCGAGTTCCACGGCTGCCCCTTAAGGTCCCATTCGGGGAACCATAACTCTTCGGTGGCGCCGAACATCGCCGGCAGGTCGAACAGGCCCATCATCGAGGCGATCGCCTTGAAGCGATCCGTGTGGCCTTCGAACCAGTCCATCATGTAGCCTCCATAGGACCAGCCCATCGCTCCCATGTGGCTGCTGTCCACATAGGGCAGCTTGGCCAGTTCGTCGGTGACCTTCATGAGATCTTCGAAGACCTGGCCGCCGAAGTCGCCCGAGATCTCGGCGGTGAAATCCTGGCCGTAGCCGGTCGAGCCGTGGGGATTGGGGAAGGCTACCACGTAGCCGGCGCCGGGGTAGACTTGCCAATCGCCGCGGAACGAGTCCGCCCATTGGAATTGCGGCCCTCCGTGAACGTTCAAGATGAGCGGATACTTCTTGCCCGGAGTGAAGTCGTGCGGCTTCACCACGAAGGTCTCGATCTTCGCGCCTCCCGCGCCGGTGAACCACATGCGCTCGGCGGGGGGCAGGTCCACTTCGTCAACCACGGCGTCGTTGAAGTGTGAAATCCGGCGCGGGGCGCCGCCGTCAAGACTGGCGGTGAAAATCTCCTGGGGCTCGGAAACCGAGCTGCGCACGTAGACGATGCGCCGTCCGTCTTTCGAGACCGCGTATTCGGCAATCGCCTTATCGGTCAAAACGCGGCGCACATTCCCCGTATCCCCCTTATCCAGCGAGAGCTGAAAGACCGGCTGGTCGCCTTCCACCGGTGCGGAAAAGTAGATCGACTTGGAATCCGCGGCCCAGTGGAACTCCTCCACCCAGTTGCGGAAGCTCTCCGTCAAAACGCGTGACGATCCGAGGGCGCGGTCGTAGACGGCCAGCCGGAAAAGGTCGGACTCGTAGCCGGGTTGCTTCTGCAGGCGATAGGCGATGTAGCGGCCATCCGGCGAGTATTGCGGATTGCCGTCGTAGGCCGGATTCGAGGCCGTGATGTCCTTCGGCTGGCCGGCGCCGGAGACCGGCACGAGCCACAGGTCGTTGTTGGTCGACGATGCGGGCTGCGGGTCGTGATTGGAAACGTAAACCAGCTCGGCGCTGTCCGGCGAGAAGTCGTATTGCAGTTGACCGCCCAATTGAAACGGCGGCGCATCGAAATCGCCGGGGGTCAGGTCGCGGACTACGCCGTTGGCCCCATCGGCCAGCAGCACGTGCGTGCGTTTGCCGTCTTTCCATTCGGTCCAGTGGCGATAGAGCAGCGCGTCGGCCATGTGGGCTTGCAGCTTGCCCTTGCTCCATCGTTCCGCCACCTTCTTGTTGCACGCATCGTCGGCGCCGCACTCGGGATAGACATCGCTCGAAAAGGCGAGCCACTTACCGTCGGGCGACCAGAGCGGATCGGCGACGCCCGTGGAGATGTTGGTGAGCTTGCGCGCCTCGCCGCCATCGAGGGACAGCACGTAGAGATTCGCCGTACCATCGCGCGAAGAGACGAACGCCAACTGTTTTCCATCGGGGGAGAAAGCCGGAGCAGACTCGCCTTTTTCGTGCAAAGTCAATTGGCGGGGCGCGCCGCCGCCGGCGCTCATCGTCCATATGTGACCCGCGCTTTGGGCCTTCGGCAGATCCCTGGTGGTCACCGTAAAGGCAATCGTCGCGCCGTCGGGCGAGAGCGTCAGATCGCTCACCTGGCGAAGCCGGTAAAGATCTGCAATGGTGAACGCGCGCTTGGCCGCGTAGACGTCGGCCGACAGGAGCAGCGCGAGCGCGCAGGGGACTAGTCTTCGAATCATGATATGTCTGCCTATGCCTTCAATCATAAGCCACACATCCTCTGTCGCTCACCTCTTGGTTACTGGTTTCACCTGGAGGTTCACATGGGAAGCCGGATCGACCGTTCGCGCATTCCCCCTCCAATCTGCAATCGGCTGGATTATCAGCGACTTACGCAAACCCGTGCCAGCGTTCCGGGTTTGGCAGAGCGCTTGCTTTCCTATGCGACGTGATCCACCAGAAACAAATGGAGGAGAACAGAGGAGACAAGAAAATGAAAACGTTAAAGACCATGATCCTGAGCGTTGGCGCGGTGGCACTGTTGGGAGCCAGCGGCCTCTACGCACAAACCAAGGCGACCGCCACGATCCCGTTCGAATTCACCGTGCAGAACACCACACTGCCGGCTGGCGATTACACCATGTCCCCGGCTTCCCCGTCGCACCAACTGATGTTGATCCAGAATACCGAAACCCGCAAGGGTGCGATGGTGCTCGCGCCCAGCGGCTCCAGCGAATACAAGGGCGCCCCGGACAAGAACGTCGTCGTGTTCCATCGCATCGGCGACCGTTACTTCCTGGCCGAGGTCAAAACCGACGGAGTGCGCTGCCATGTTTCCCCGTCCAAGCTGGAGCGTGAACTCGCGTCCGAAGGTGGCGGCCAACCGCTGGCTGCCGTGATCGTTCCCGCCCTGAGCGCTCGCTAACCGGCGGCCGCACTGGCGCCTTTATGAATTCCGCGCGGCCCGGATCATAGCGTCCGGGCCGCGGCGATGGCTTTTTTCGGATCGATCAGGTTGCGGCGGCCGTCAGCCGTTTTTTCGGCCGTCTTGCGGATAATGTCGATTACCTGCGGTGGCGTAAGCTTCGGATTCACCACCAGGATCTTAGCCGCAAGATTAGCCACGTTGGGAGAGGCCATGGAGGTGCCCGAGAACTTGAGGCGCTCGCCGCCGGGGATGTAGCTCTCCACTTCGTAGCCGTTGGCGTCCACTACCACGGTTGGACCATAGCTGGTGAACGAGGCCTCGTCGCCGGCTTTATCGACCGCTCCCACGGTGAGCAGGTTGGGGACCTTCAGAGCGGCCGGGATGGCTTCCTCAAAGCTCGAATCGGCGTTACTGTTGCCGGCGGCAGCCACGAAGAGAATCTCCGGCGCGGAGAGCATCGCGTTTTCCAGTGCGCCTTTCTCCACTTCGAACCATTCACGGGCAGTGTGTTTGCGTTCCTCAACGTCCTTGCCAATGGCGCACTTCTCCATGCCATCTTCGTAGTTTTTGACGGAACCGCCCCAGCTCATGTTCACGACCCTGACGTTGTTTCTCTTGAAGAAGTCTACGTAGTCTTCGACGGCCGCTGCTTCGCGGTCGGTTTGCGCACGCGAAGGGCAAGGGTCGGGAATCATCTTCCAGTCGAATGTAATACGGCCGGCAACCAGGCGCGCATAGGGATTGCCGGCTGTCAGGATGCCCGCCACATGCGTGCCGTGCGAGTACACGCTGAATAAAGAGAGTTCTTCAATGAAGGGCTTCACCTGATCCGGCTTGAGTTTGGCCAGGGCCTGCTTCACATCGGTGGATTCGGGGCTTTCCACGTTGGCTTGCAGGTCGGAAAACCCCTTCATTTCCTTCTTGGCTTGCGGATAGCGGGCCGCCTGTGCGGCGTTGAGCGGGAATAGACTGCCAGTGGTCTTACGGCTCTCCATATCGTAAGCCAGAACCGCCGGTTGGCCCGCGGAGTCTTTCAGCACGCGGTCCCGGAAGATGGCGAGGTCAACGCCGCTGTCCCAGACGGCCACGTTGACGGGTTGGTATTTCCCGCCAGGCTCCAATGTGACTTCGCGCGCGGCCCAGATGTCTTGCTTCTCCTTGGCGTGCGCGGAGAGGTAGGCGCCCAGCGCCTCGTTCAGGGTGTCCTTCAGCGGGATTCTATCCACCAGGATCATGCGCATGCCGGGCAGAACGTGCGCCAGGTCGGAACTGAGCCCGCCGGTCTTTTCCACCACGGGGTCGAAGCTCCCCTGGATCTGG
The DNA here is from genome assembly GCA_003166475.1 of Bryobacterales bacterium. Taxonomy (GTDB): domain Bacteria; phylum Acidobacteriota; class Terriglobia; order Bryobacterales; family Bryobacteraceae; genus Bog-159. The sequence goes on from PMVV01000320.1 coordinate 15,557, forward strand.
CCAACCAGGAGCGCTTCCGAAACGATCTCGATACCGGCCTTGGCGGACTTCAGATCGTTCTGCACGACATCGAAGGGCAGGCCGTCGAGAGCGCGCACCACCGCGGCGTACACGGCCTTGCGGTAAGCGGGCGAATTGCGGTCGCCGGATTCGCGCCGCGCGTCGAGGATGGAGCGGGTGATCAAACCGCTCAGGGCTTTAGCCGCGGGCTTTTCTTCGAGGGCTTTGATCTCGTCCAGCCGCCCGCGGGCCGCGTCGTCGTGACCTTCGAGGATATCGAGTGCGGCCAGCGTAGCGAGCAGGCCGCGTTTGGTGGCCGCGTCGTCGATCTCGTAGTCGCGCAGCACGGACTCCACGTTCTTCCTGACCTGGGCCGCAAATGGGCGGAAGTCCTGTTCGGAGCGGACCAAGTCCTCGACCTTCCCGCTGATGGAGTATTGGAATACCGGGACGTCGGCCGCGCGGGTGATCTTCTTCTTGGGCGTCTGGGCGAAGAGCAGGACCGGAATCAGGAAACAAACGAATCGCGTAACGAGTCTGGTGCGCATGAATCTAATAATGCATGTTTCCAGGGAGGTGGCGCAAGCGGGCCACTTTCGTGGGGCAGACCATCGCACTTTGTGGTCTGCTGCCTGCGGGGAGCGATGGCAGGCGACATAAAACGCTCACCTGCCCCACCGAAACATCATTAAGTGAACAGC
>PMVV01000111.1 GCA_003166475.1 Bryobacterales bacterium
CGAGCCGCGACCATCAGGGAGCGGTTTCTGTCAATCAGAGGGCCGGCTTTCAGTTCGCCGCGATCGCGCCGAATACACCCGTTGTCAGGTTCGCTCCCCCGCCATTGAAGTAGAGCACGGTGGTGGGACCGGATTCGGTGCTGCCGTTGCCAAATTCCATTCCCCAGAGTCCGGGGATCGCAACATCCGCTCCGGTCGAGGTCTCGAGGAAACCTTCGAACGTTCCCTTCGAAGGACTGTACGCCCCAATCCAGCCGCTGCCCGTATTCCCCACCAGAATCATGCTGCTGAAAGCGCCAAAGCTGGCGGGCGCCATCGCCACTCCCCACGGCTGGTTGAACCACCCCTGCTGCAACCGCAACTGGAGCGTGCCGTTGGTATTGTATGCGTCCACATAACCAGTCCCGCCCCCGGCGGTCGCATTGTATGTCACATAGATTCTCGCCCCAATGGCCTGAATACCGGCGGGCGAATAGGTCGAGGGGATCTTCGGGTCCTTGAAGGTTCCCGTCAGTGTGACTGGGCTGAACGACGTTGCGTCATAGGCTTCCACGCCGCCGTTGGCATTCGCCGCGTAGTATGTATATGCGCCGCTGGTGGCGTTTTTGGCAATGGTCAGACCTTGATAGGAAGCGCCCGACGCGGAGTTGTTCACCACAATGGTTGCGGTTGTCACATGGCACTTTGCACACGACGTGCCCGGCTTGCTCGGCGCGGTGGCGGGATTCCAGATCGAAATAGTCCCATCCAGAGTCGCGAACGCAAACTCATTGTTAGTAGGGTTCAAAGCAGTTCCCGTCGGGCTGCCGGTACCCGTGCTGCCGGCCGGTGGAATGGTTACCGCTAAGGGCACGATGGCGCCATTGGCATCGTACAGAGTCGAAAGGCCAGTCACTTGGTCCGATATCCACCACTCATTTTCGGTTAAGGTGGATCTCGCCGGACGCGACAAGCCCCATGGATTAACCAAGCGCGAATCCTGAGTATTGGTCACGATATTCGACACAGTGTAGCTATTCGTTTGAGCTTCGGCGCCCGCGCAAAAAAGCAAGGCCGTACCCAGCATAAATACTTTTCTCATCTTGTCCCCTCCAGTCCCTCAGTTGAGAAGTATAAAGCCGGCTTCAAACCACGTCAAGAGTGCGCCTTGTGAACTTCTCGGGGCCATCCCGGCCCGGTTCCCACGACAAATTCGCTAGCGGGTCAATTTGCGTAGTATCGCCTTGGAGGGCGGCCAATCGTGGCCGCAGCCGCCTTTTTAGGCGGNNCAATTGCAAACTGACCCACTACCACAAATTCGCTAGCGGTTAGCAGCTTATAATCGGAAACAAGTGAAAACACCTTTTATCAAGTGGCTGGCTTTCTTTCTGGTAGTGGCGCCCGCGGCTGCCCCACAAAGCTTTTCGCCCACTCCGGAAGAGTCCCGCGCGCTGGCCTCCATCTCCGTGGATTCCCTGCGGGGCAACTTATCCTTCATCGCATCGGATCTGCTGGAGGGGCGCGATACGCCCTCGCGCGGGCTGGACCTCGCGGCGCTTTATATCGCCGCGCAATTCCGCCGGGCGGGTCTCGAACCAGCCGGCGCCGAAGGATACTTCCAGACTGCGAAAATGCTCCGCGTCGCGCCGACCGGCGAGCCTTTCGATCTGCTCCTGCAGAGCGGTGCGCGAACACTGGCAGTTTCGCGAGATCGGACCACGGTCGTGAGCCGGCAGCCGCTGGAGCTTTCCCGCGCGCCCGTCTACAAGATCGCGGATCTGGCGGACCTGCGAGCCGCTGTGGTCAAGGGGAAAGTTGTGGAGGTCGACGCACGGCGCGAGGGCGCGCGCTCTCTTGCCCAGGCGGCGGCGTTGCTCCGGCCGGCGGCCGTTCTTGAGACGGCCGAAGATAGCGTTCCGGCCGTCCCTCGGTTGATCGATCCGGACGAAGAGCCCTCCCTGATCGGCGGCGTCCCGCGGTTCATTGTGCGCGACCGGGAAGCCGTCGATCTGCTCGCGGACGCAAAAACCGGAGAGACTGGGATCACCGTCTCGATCAAGCTGCCTGCGCCCACCGCGACTGCCGTGACGGTGCGCAACGTGGCCGCGATGCTACGAGGATCGGACGCCGCGCTGCGCGGCCAATACGTCCTGCTCACGGCGCACTACGATCACATCGGCCGTAGCGCCGCCGGTGAAGTCTTCCCCGGAGCGAACGACGATGGCAGCGGAACCGTGTCGGTGATCGAGATTGCGCAAGCGCTGGCGGCCTTGCCCGTACATCCCAAACGGAGCATCGTGTTCCTGACGTTCTTCGGCGAAGAGGGGGGCGGGCTGGGATCGCGCTACTACACGCGGCATCCGCTGCTGCCGCTCTCCCAGACAGTGGCCGATTTGAATCTGGAACAGGTTGGGCGCACCGATTCGCGCACCGGTGCGGAGATTTCCAATGCGACTCTTACCGGTTTCCAGTACTCCACCGTCGCGCGCACGCTGCAGCAGGCGGGCGAATTGACCGGCGTCAAAGTGCATGAGACGCCCAACGGCGACGACTTCTTCGACCGCAGCGATAACCAGACGTTCGCGGAGCACGGCATCCCGGCGCACACCCTCGCAGTGGCGTTCGAGTTTCCCGACTATCATGCAACGGGCGACGTGTGGCAGAAGATCGATTACGCCAATATGGCCAAGGTGGACCGCATGATCGCGCTGGGGATCGTTATGTTGGCGGACAGCCCCAGTCCGCCCAGTTGGAACAGGGACAACCCCAAAGTGCTGCGGTATCTGAAGGCGCAATAGAAACCGCTTCCTGACGGTCGCGGCTCGGTAACAGTCACGTTGACTTCGCAAGGTGTACTGAGCCGCGACCGTAAGGAAGCGGTGTCAATCGGCCAATCCCGGCCGCCTCCATGCTATGATGGCAGCAGCCGCGCATCTGCTTGAAATGAAAAGCCTCACCCTGCTCGGATCGACCGGCTCCATCGGCGCCAATACCCTGGACGTCGTGCGCCACAATGGTCACCTCTACCGCGTCTACGCGCTAGCCGCCGGGCACAATGTAGATGCTATCCTCCAGCAAATCATCGAGTTCCGTCCGGAGGTCGCGGTCCTGGCCACGTCCGGGGGGATCGCCCGCCTGGCCGCCGCACTATCCGATTCCGGCCTGCCGCGTCCAAACTGGCCAGAGCTCGCTTTCGGACCCGCCGCGCTCATCGAGACGGCTACGGCCCCCGCGGTCGATATGGTAATTTCGGCCATTGTCGGCGTCGCGGGATTGGAAGCGACCTACGAAGCGGTGCGCTTGGGCAAACGTGTGGGCTTGGCAAATAAAGAGGTATTGGTGTCCGGCGGGCGGCTGGTCATGGACGCGGTGAAGGAAAGCGGCGCCGAACTGCTGCCCATCGATAGCGAGCATAACGGCGTCCACCAGTGCCTGCGCGCCGGCAACCGCGACCAGGTCACCAAGCTGATTCTGACCGCCTCGGGCGGCCCGTTCCGCAATACTTCGAAGCATGCGCTCCACTCGGTGACTCCCGCACAAGCCTTGAATCATCCAACCTGGAGGATGGGCCAGCGCATCACCATCGACTCGGCCACGTTAATGAACAAAGGCTTCGAGGTCATCGAAGCCTGCTGGCTGTTCGGCTTCGCACCCTCCCAGGTGGATGTGGTGATTCACCCGCAATCCACCGTGCATGCCATGATTGAGTATTCCGATGGCAGCGTACTTGCTCAGATCTCGGCGACGGACATGCGCATGCCCATACAATACGCCCTCACCTGGCCCGAGCGGTGGCAGGCGCCGGTACCCAAGATCGACTGGAGCCAGGCGCGCCATTGGGATTTCGCGCCTCCCGATTTCGACCGCTTCCCGCTGCTCAAGCTGGCTTACCAGTGCCAGGAGGCCGGCGGCTCCGCAACCTGTACTTTGAACGCGGCGGACGAGATCGCCGTCGAAGCTTTCTTGAAGGGTGAAATCCCGTTTCCCGGCATAGCCGCCGTGGTGGAAGAGACGCTCAGCCGCATGCCTAACCGGCAGCCCCGCACGGTGGGCGATATTCTCGAAATCGACAAGGAATCGCGTTCCGCGGCTTGCGCAATCGCCCGCGAACTGGCAGGCCAACAAGCCGCCGCCGCGCAACCGGTTCCGGCAAGGGTTTGAATCGTATGGCATTTTTTCAAAGCGCTTTCTGGTTCCTGATCCTGATCGGCGTGATGATCCTCATCCACGAGTTGGGACACTTCTGGGCGGCGCGCTTCTTCGATGTCCGCGTGGAGACCTTCAGCTTCGGCTTCGGGCCGCGTCTGTTCGGCTTCCGCAGGGGCGAGACGGATTACCGCATCTCGCTGGTCTTTTTCCTCGGCGGCTTCGTGAAAATGGCCGGCGAGCTGCCCGGCGACGAAAGCGCCAACGATCCGCGCGGCTTCATGGCCAAGTTCCGCTGGCAGCGCCTGATCATCGTGCTGGCCGGCCCTCTCATGAATGTGGTGCTGGCCGTGGGCCTGCTCACCGGCCTGTACATGGTCAAGTATCAAAGGGTGGTGGACGCCGATAGCGGAGCGGTGATCGGCGCCGTGACGCCCGCGACCCCGGCAGCCAAGGCAGGCATCCAGGAAGGCGACCGCATCGTCAAGTTGGGCGGCCGGCGCAATCCTACCTGGGACGACATCATCGTCAAAGAGGTCGAGAGCGCCGCGCGCCCCATGCAGTTGACCATAGCGCGCAACGGCAAGGAATTCGACACTACGGTTACGCCCGTGCTCGACGAGCGCAGCGGCGTGGGAAATGCAGGGTGGTCCGAGAAAGGCGAAGTGCANNGTCACGATTGAGTTCCAGCGCAATGGCAAGCCCATGCAGGTCACCGTGCAGCCGGTATGGAGCGGGGCCGACGGACCGGCGCGCTGGGTGATCGGCGCATACGTCGAGCCCAAGTTGAACATCGTGACGTCGCGCCTCTCCCTGCCCGGCGCCCTGCGCGAATCCGTCCAGGAAAACGTGCGCAGCGCGGGCCTGATTTTCCGCTTCCTGGAGGGCATCGTCGAGCGCCGCATTTCCGCGAAATCCCTCACCGGACCGGTGGGCATCGCGCAGATGTCCGGCCAGGCCGCCAAGCAAGGCCCCTCGGCCTTCATCATGCTCATGTCGATGGTCAGCCTGAACCTGGCCGTCATTAACCTGATGCCCCTCCCCATCCTGGATGGCGGTAGCGTGGTGATGCTGGTCATCGAGATGGTGATGCGCCGCGATATGAGCATGTCCGTGAAAGAGGCGGTTTTCAAAGTCGGCTTCGTGTTCATCATGATGCTGGTGGCCTTCGTGCTGTACAACGACATTACGAAGATTTTGCCGGCAGGCTGAGCCGCACTGAATCTTTCGAAACTTGACAGTCATCACTTACTTTCGGCCATGAACTGTACCTGCGTCCGCTACACGGATTTGCCGCACACCAGCAATCTCTTCGCGGACTTCACCTACCATCCGGATCGCGTCCGGTCCTTCTATCCCCACCTTCCCTCAGACCCCGGTGTTTTCGAAGCCGCCGCCCGTGAAATGCGCTTCCCGCCCGAACGGCGCGCCGCCCTAGTAGCTGCCCTCAGGCAACAGAACGGGGATAGCCCGCAGCTTGACCTTCTCGCGCGCGAGGGCACCGTGGCAGTGGTTACCGGCCAGCAGGTCGGCCTGTTTTCCGGTCCGGCTTACACCATTTACAAAGCTCTCACGGCGGTGAAGCTGGCGCGCACTTTGGCGGCGCAGGGCATCCCCGCGGTGCCGCTCTTCTGGCTGGCGACCGAAGACCACGACTTCGCCGAAGTCAATCACTGTTGGGTGTTCGACGCCGAGCACCATCCCATCAAGCTGGAGAAACCTCACTCGCCGGCCACCAGCCAGCCGGTAGGGCAGTTCGTGCTGAGCGAGCCGCCCGTCGCCCAATTGCGCGCGGCGCTGGCCGGCTTGCCGTTCGGCGATGAGGTTTCGGCGATGGTGGAGGAAGCCTATCAGCCCGGCCGCACCATGGGCGAAGCCTTCAGCGCGCTGCTCCACCGCCTGCTGGCGCAGTACGGCATGTTGCATGTCGATCCCATGTCGCCCGCCATGCGCGAGTTGGCCGCGCCGGCCATTCGTTCCGCGCTGGCCGCCGCGCCGGATCTGACCGCCGCACTGCTGGAGCGCAACCGCGCGCTGGAAGCCGCGGGCTATCATGCGCAGGTCCACGTGGAGGATCAGACTTCCTTCGTGTTCCTGCTGGAGAACGGCCGCCGCTATACGCTGCGCCGCTACGGCCGCGATTATCTGCAGAATGGCCGCCGCTTCTCGACCGAAGAATTGATGGATCGCGCCGCCCAGCTTTCCCCCAACGCGCTGCTGCGTCCCGTGGTCGAGGATTCCATGCTGCCCACGGTGGCCTACATCGGCGGTCCGGCCGAGTTGGCGTACCTGGCGCAATCCGAAGTAATCTATCGCGGCATTCTGGGCCGCATGCCCGCCGCATTGCACCGCGCCGGGTTCACGTTGATCGATCAGCGCAGCCAGAAGCTGATGACGCGCTACGGATTGTCGCTCGCCGATTGCACGCATGGCGACGATGCCGTCCGCGACCACATCGCCGCGCGGCTGATCCCTCCCGCGCTTTCCGGCACCCTGGCGCGGACCAAAACGGCCGTGGAGCAGGCCGTCGACTGCCTGATCCGCGACCTGGCCGGGTTCGACGCCTCGCTCGCAGCCAACCTCGGCAAGAGCCGCCAGAAAATGCTCTACCAGCTCGCGAAAATGGAGCGCAAGATCGGCCGCGAAACCATGGCCCGCGATGCTCGCGTGGCCCGCGACGCGTCGTATCTCTCGGGATTGGTCTATCCGCAGCGCCACCTGCAGGAGCGGCTGTATTCCATCCTGCCCTTCCTGGCCAAACACGGCACGGGTCTGATCGACGATTTGTATGAGTGCCTGAACCTGGACTGCCCCGACCACCAGTTAGCGGTGGTCTAATCGTGGGGCAGGCCCTCGGCCTGCGCGGGGCTCTCAGCCCCGCTCTTACGTGGAGTGCAAGCCAAATGCGAACGATCCTGCTTCTCTTAGCCGCCCTCCCGGCAGCCGCCCAGCTTTCGCAGAACACCCCCGAACTCATCCGCGTCAACCCGCACGTCTACTGCGCCACCGGCTACGCCCTGGGCAACGTCATCTTCGTATTGACGGACCGCAGCGTAGTGGTGGTCGATACCACGGAAGGCCAGGCGCCCGCGCAGGCGGCCCTCAACGATTTCCGCAAGGTCTCCGCGCTGCCCGTCAGCTACATCGTCTACACCCACTTTCACGGGGATCACGTGAATGGCGCGAAGGTTTTCGCGGCGCCTTACACCAGGATCGTCGCGCAGCAGAACCACATCGAGGAGATGCGCAAGTATCGCCTGATGGCCGGTTACAACCGCAAACTGAACCAGGTGCAGTGGGCGGCCAACGTGCCGCGGGATGCGCGCGGCGCAACGCTGGGCGTCGACCTGCTGCATCCGCCCGAAAGCGGATACATCCCGCCGCAAATCACCTTCGAGCAGGAGTATCGGTTCACCGAAGGCGGCGTGCGCTTCGAGCTCTATCACACGCAGGGCGAGACCGTGGACCACCTGATGGTCTGGCTCCCCGATCTCGAGACGCTGCTTCCCGGCGACCTGTTCTACTGGAGCTTTCCGATGCTGGCCAGTCCCGGCAAACCGGACCGTCCGGTGCTGGAGTGGGCCGCCTCGCTCGATCGCATGCGGCAATTGCATCCCGCCTATCTCGTGGGATCGCATAGCCGGCCGCTCGCAGGGCGGGACGCCATCGACCAGGCGCTCGCCAACTACGCGCGCGCCATTCGCTACGTGTACGACGAGACCGTCAAGCGCATCAACGGCGGCGAGCCNNTGAACGGCGGCGATCCCGCGCCGCTCGCGCGAGCACTCGCGGAAGCCGCGGGCGGCACGGATGCGATCCTGCAGCGTGCGCGCACCGCGGCTGCCGAGGGCCAACTGCAACTAGCGCTGGAACTGGCGGAAGTGTCTGGCAACAACGCCGCCGCGCGTCATTTCCGCGTGGAAGTGCTGGAGCGCCTGGCCGCGCAGACAGCCAACGGCGTCGCGCGCAACATCTATCTCGAAGCCGCCGCGGCAGAGCGCAAGGCCGAAAGTGTGAAGTAGCCGCTCCCCGGCAGATATTGCTATCGTGATGGTGGTAAGGCAGTCTTCATGAAAGATGCGGCTCCGGGCACTCTGATCTTTCGACGCCTCCGTCTTGAAAACTGGCGGAATTTCACTCAGGTGGATGTGGACCTGCAGAACCGCGTTTTTCTGGTGGGGCCTAACGCGTCGGGCAAATCCAACCTGCTGGATGTTTTCCGATTTCTGCACGACATTGTGAGCGTCGGCGGAGGGTTTCAAGAAGCCGCCGGCCCGAAGAGGGGCGGCGTCACCAAGCTTCGCAGCCTTTCCGCGCGCCGCTATCCCGACATCGTCATCGAGGTCCACATTGGATCCGACGACTTGCCGAGCGCGTGGGAATACGAACTGCGCTTTTCCCAGGACAATCAGCGCCGGCCGATTATCAAGAAGGAACGTGTGTCCCGGGCCGGCGTGGAACTGTGGACCCGGCCGGACTCCGACGACGCGAAAGACCCCGAACGGCTAACGCAAACCTACCTGGAACAGATCAATGTAAATCGCGAGTTTCGGGATGTCGCCGACTTCTTCCGCTCAATTCGGTATCTGCATGTAGTACCCCAGTTGGTGCGGGATCCTGACCGCTCTATCGGGAAGAGCAACGATCCCTACGGAGGAGACCTCCTGGAGCAGATCGCCAGAACGCCCGAAAAGACCCGAAACGCCTGGCTGCACCGCATCGAGGCAGTGCTGCGCGTAGCTGTGCCACAGCTAAAGGAACTGCAATTCGATCGCGACAAGGCCAGCGGGGCGCCGCACCTGAGAGGCAAGTATGAGCACTGGCGGCCGCAGGGCGCCTGGCAGAACGAAGAACAGTTCTCGGACGGCACATTGCGCCTGTTGGGGCTGTTGTGGGCCACGTTGGAGGGTTCCGGCCCGCTGCTATTGGAAGAACCGGAGCTTTCGCTGCACCCTGAGGTTGTCACTCATCTGCCTCAAATGTTCGCGCGAATGCAGAGCCGGACCGGCCGTCAGGTGATCCTCAGCACGCACTCGCCATCTATCCTCGCCGACCCGAGTATTGGACTGGACGAAGCTTTTTTGCTGGTACCGGAACATGAGGGCACCATAGTTCGTCCGGTAAGGCGCTTTCAACAGATTGTGAGTCTCCTCGAAGGCGGACTCTCACTTCCCGATGCCGTGATGCCTTTCACTCGTCCGGCCAAGGCGGAACAGTTGCCACTGTTCGCAACCAGATGACACCGACAGGTCTGGCCGGGTGCTTCTCTGCCGCGGTGGAAGGTGTACTGGATGAAGGCGTGCTTCACCGCATCCTCGTCGATCTGGATCTCGGCCTCGACCGGGTCTTCGGTCAAAAAGGCAAGGCGTTTCTGCGGGAGCGGATCGGAGGATTCAACCACGACGCCAGGTTCCGCCCCTGGATTGTCGTGGTCGACTTGGATCGCGACGCGGAATGCCCGGCCGCACTGGTTGAGGATTGGTTGCCCCAGCCCGCACATTTGATGTGTTTTCGGGTCGCCGTGCGCGAACTGGAATCGTGGCTGCTGGCTGACACGGAAGCGCTGGCGGGCTTCCTGGGAATCCGCAGGATCTTGATTCCCGCCGGGCCGGACCAACTGGACGATCCCAAGCAGGTTCTCGTTTCCTTGGCTGCAAAGGCGCGTAGGGCGGATATCCGCAGGGATCTTGTTCCTAGGCCGGCCAGCGGCCGCTCAATAGGTCCGGGCTACACCTCGCGGATGCTTGAATTCGTACAGGATCATTGGAGACCGGCAGCCGCCGAAATCAATTCGGACAGCCTGCGCAGATGCCGCGCGCGGCTGCGGGATTTGGGCCGGAAGCTGTCATGACCGCGCTGCTTGCCGACCCACTCTACAACCGCCACATCTCCGGCCCCGGCCACCCCGAGCAGCCCCAGCGGCTCGATGCGGTGCTCTCCGCGCTAGACCAAACGGGCCTCGCCGCCGAAATGCCGCGCATCCCGGCGCGCGCCGCCACGGAAGACGAAGTGGCCGCCTGCCACACGCGCAAATACATCGACGTGGTGCGGCACGATGTCGCACGCGGTTACGAAGCGCTCTCGACCGGCGATACCCCGCTCAGCCCCGATTCGCTGGAGGTCGCGTTGCAGGCCGTGGGCGGCGTCTTGAACGCGGTGGATGCGGTCGTCGAAAGGCGCGCACAAAACGCCTTCTGCGCAGTGCGGCCGCCCGGCCACCACGCCGGGCCCGGCCGCGGCATGGGCTTTTGCATCTTCAACAACGTGGCCCTCGCGGCGCGCTATGCGCAGCGGCGGCACGGCATCGAGCGCGTGCTCATCGCGGATTGGGACGTGCACCACGGCAACGGCACACAGGATATCTTCTACGCCGATGGCTCGGTCTTCTGCTTCAGCACACACCAGCACCCGTGGTATCCGGGCACCGGCCAGCCCCATGAAACCGGCGAGGGCGCGGGCCGGGGCGCCACGCTCAACTGCCCGTTTCCCGCGGGCTCGGGGCGCGCTGAGATCCTGGGCGCGTTTCAGGACAAGCTGCTCCCCGCCGCTCGCGACTTCCAGCCGGAGCTGGTGCTGGTCTCCGCCGGCTTCGATTCGCGGCTGGGCGATCCGCTCGGCCGCTTCACGCTTTCCGATACCGACTTCGCCGGCCTCACAACGCTGATGCTCGAAATCGCGGACACCTACGCCGGCGGACGCCTGGTCTCCGTGCTCGAAGGCGGATACAGCTTGGACGGCCTGGCTTCCGCGGCAGCGGCCCACGTGGAGGCGCTCCGTGGGGCAGACCTCTAGGTCTGTCAGGATGGGCCTGCGGCCCACGAATAGTGATGAAAACCAGGTTGGAGGGCGGGCAATCCTGCCCGCAGCCGACTTTCAGCCGGCCCTTGGCAGCACTCCAATTTTCAATAACTTACGGTGGGTTTCGACCGTGCGCGGGTCCTCCAGGACCCGCTCTTCGCGCGACTGGCCCCAAAGGCGGATACAATCTTAATCGTATGGAACCCAACCGTAGAGCATTCCTGCAAGGCTTGGCCGCCGCGCCGCTGTTTATCCCGAGCGCCGTGCGCGGCGCGAACGACCGTCCGGCGTTCGGCATCGTCGGGGTCGGCAACCGCGGACAATGGTTGCACCGCACCTTTCAGCAGTTGGGCGCGCAGTGCGTCGCCGTCTGCGACGTCTACGATCCCACCCTTCAGCGGGCCCGCGCCGAATCGCCGAAAGACGCCAAGGCCTACGTCAACTACCACGACCTCCTGGCGCAGCCCGGCATCGACTTCGTAGTGATCGCCACGCCCGATCACCAGCACAAGCCGCACCTGCTGGCCGCCCTCGCCGCGGGCAAAGACGTCTACCAGGAGAAGCCGCTTTCGCTCAACCTGCAACAAAGCGCCGAAATGGTGGAGGCCGTGCGTAAGACCAAACAAATCGTGCAAATCGGCATGCAGCGCCGCAGCATGCCCTTCGTGCGCAAGGCCAAGCAATTGGTGGACGACGGCGCGCTGGGCCGCATCTCCATGGTGAAGCCCATGTGGAACTGGCACTTCACCGAATGGCTCGACAATTCGCCGCTCGAAGGCAAGCTCGATTGGGACCTTTTCCTTGGCTCCGCGCCCAAACGTCCGCTCGAACCCAAACGCTTTCGCTGGTGGCGCGGATTCTGGGATTACTCCGGCGGCAACATGACCGATCAAGGCACGCACCTGATGGACGTCGTGCAGTGGATGACGAATTCCGGTCCGCCGCGCTCGGCCGTGTGTCAGGGCCAAGTCATCGGCAACCCGGCAGCCGAAGCGCCCGACGTCTTCACCGCCGTCTTCGAGTATCCCGGCTTCCTGGCGCAGTGGACGCTGGATTATTGCAACACGTACGATTGGGACTGGTCCGTCACGTTCCTGGGGGACAAGGCTACCATGGTGCTCGACCGCGGCGGCTATCGCCTTTTCAAAGACAACGGCGCTTCCGCCACGCCGTGGATGCAGAGCGGCAAGTCCGAATTGATCGCGCAGGAACCTGACCGCGACAGCGCCACCGCGCACCAGCAGAATTTCCTGGATTGCATCCGGTCGCGCCAGGAACCCAACTGCCCCATCGAGATCGCGGCGGCCGCGGTGGCCGGTCCGCACATGGCCAACCTGGCCTGGCGCGAAGACCGCAAGGTCAAAGCTTGATCCGCCATGCCGGATCTGGTGAACGCGTTCTTCGAGGTGCGCCTGGAGCAACTGTTCGATTTGGCTGGACTCGCGGAGCAGCTTTTTTCCTCCGGCGGACTCGAATACCGGATAGTCGGGGGCCTGGCGACCTACCTATACGTTGAGGAACGGGAGCCGGACGCCGGGCGGCTGACAAAGGATATCGACATCGTCGTACGCCGCGCAGATCTGGAGAAGATTGCCAAAGCTGCTGCATCATTTGGTCTGCAAGCATCGTCAGGTCGCGGGCGTGGACATGTTGGTTCGGCCTGAACAACCGCCCGGACGGAGGGCCATCCACCTGTATCCGGAGCCGACGCTTGACCTCGGCCCATTTCAGCGAATCAAGGGTCTGCGCTTGATCCCGCTGGCGGACCTGATCCGCCTGAAGCTCACCAGCTTCCGCATAAAGGACCAGATGCACCTCAAGGATCTCGACGAAGCCAGACTCATCACGTCCGAAATGGAGGCTGGTCTTTCGCCGGTCCTCGCAGAGCGGCTGGCGCAGGTTCGCGCGCGTGGCTAGCATGATTCCCGGCGCTCCCGAACAAGCCCGCTGGATGCGCGCCGAGCCGCGCCGCAGCCTGCCCGCGCCGGTTCTGCAGCGCATCGCGCACACCGCGTTCCCGGGCTGCCGCGTGCTCTCGAGCGAGCCGCTCGGCGATGGCAAGCGCAACGCGAATTTCAAACTGCACCTTGACCCGGCGCCCGGACCGGTGGTGCTGCGCATTTACGAGCACGATCCCGCACTGTGCCAGAAAGAAATCGATCTGATGCGGCTGGTCGGCGCGGCCGTGCCCGTGCCGGAGGTGATCTACGCGGAGCCGCACGGCTGGGAGGATCTGCCGCCGTTTACATTCACGCGCTGGATCGAAGGCATCACCTTCAAAGAACTGAAACGCAGCGGCGATGCGGAGGCCATCGCACAGGCCGCGCAGGCCGCGGGCGAAATACTCGCCGCCATCGGCAGCTTCCGATTTCCCAAGCCAGGCTGGCTCGCGCCCGGGCCAAACGTCACGTCGCCGCTACTCGAGGGCGCGGACCCCACGCCGCGTTTCATCGATCTCTGTCTCGCCGCGGAGAACCTGCAACGTCGCGTGACGGCCGAACTGCGCGATCACACGCATGCCCTGGTATGGTCATGGGCGCCGCAGTTAGCCACTCTCGATGCCGAAACTTCGCTCGTGCACGGCGACTTTAACAAACGAAACCTGCTGCTGCGCCCCGCCGGCGGACGATGGCGCGTGGCCGCGGTTCTGGATTGGGAGTTCGCGGTCTCCAGTTCTCCGCTGGCCGATCTGGGCAGTTTCCTGCGCTATGAGCGCGCCGCGCGTCCGGTCGCCGAGCCCCACTTCTCCATGGGTTACGTGCGCGCCGGCGGCCGATTGCCGCACGACTGGCTGCGCCTGGCGCGACTGCTCAATCTGGTGGCTCTCTGCGAAAGCCTAACGCACGACGAACTTCCGGACGACGTCGTCGCGGAACTGGTCGAACTCGCGCGCGCTACAATCGAAGATCGCGACCCCGAATAATGGATACGGAACGCCTCGTTCAAATCGCGCAACGGCTCGAAATCGGCAACATACGCCGCCACATTTTCCTGTGTTGCGATCAGACCAATCCCAAGTGCGCGGCGAAAGAAGCCGGCCTCGAATCGTGGGAATACCTGAAACGCCGCCTGGCCGAACTGGGCCTCCTTGCGGGCGATGGATGCGTCTACCGCACCAAGGCCAACTGCCTGCGCGTCTGCGAACAAGGTCCCATCGCCGTCGTCTACCCCGATGGAATCTGGTATCGCTCGGCGACGCCGGAAGTCATCGAGCGGATCATCCAGGAACACCTGATCGCCGGGCAGCCCGTCGCGGACTACATGTTCGCGCGCTCAAACACCATGAAATACTGATAGGGCAGAAAGTCGAAGCTTTTGGTCTTGCGAAAACCCGCCGCTTTCATCTCGCCGATGAGTTCCTCTTCGGAAATCTTCATGCTCTCGGGCGGTCCCAAGGGCAGCGGCTTCTTGTAAAACTCGATCGCCACGATGCGGCCGCCCGGCTTCAGCGCTTTTGCCAGCTTAGGATAGTAGGCTGCGCGGCCATCGATGTGATGCAGCACGTCGCAGAAGAAGATGGTATCCACCGAAGCTGCCGGCAGCTTCGGATCGTCCGGCGTAGCCAGCACCGCTTCCACATTCTTGGGCGCATCCTTCATAGCGGCTTCCAGCAACTTGGCATCGATGTCCACGGCGTAGACCTTGCCCGCATGCATCGCAAACCGCCGCGTGAAGTATCCGCTGCCCGCGCCGATATCCGCCACCGCCTCGGTGGGTTTCAGGCCAAGCGCCATCACCACCTCGTGCGGCTTCTGCCAGGCGTCGCGCTGCGGGTCTTCCAAAACCCGGACGTATTCTTCGGCGGAACCCGGCGCGTGGTGTTGGTGCGCCACCTGTCCAAAAGCGGCCATGGCCGCGACGCCTGCCAGCAGAATTTCGTTTGATCGCCTCACTCTTCCTCCGTTTCTTCCGGTGGCTCGAACCCATCCAGCAGGTCCGGGTCGGCCGCGAACTTCTTCAACACCGCGATAACCGTCGCCGATCGAAACCCCGCTCGCACCAGTCTGCGATACGCCGACGCCATATCCTTGGCTTCCTGGAAAAGGCTCTCTTTGGACTTCATGCGAAACTTGCGCCGCACGAAATCCTCGGCCAGAGCCTGCTCGTTGACATCTTCGTAGACCTTCCCGACGGTTTGTTGCGCCACCGCCGGCGCCACCCGCCGCCGCGACAAATCCGCCAGCACGCGTGTCTTGCCCAGGCCTTCGTTTTCCAGGCGCGCCGCGGCGAAGTTCTCGGCGAACTGGCGGTCGTTCAGATAGCCGTACTCCTTCAGGCGCGCAATGGTGGGGTCCACGTCGGCCGCGCGTTCCGCCTTGCCGCGCAGCTTCTCGCGCAGTTCGCCCGTCGAGTGCGCGCGGCCGCCCAGCACTCGTAGCGCATACTCCCACAGCGCGGCGGCGTCCTTGCGCGCACGTTTTGGCTCTTTCATACCCCGGGCTTCCTGACGGAATAGCAGTGTACCATGCCCGCGGGCGACGCAAGGTATACTAGAGGCTGTATAAGGAGGAATGAGATGGACAAGAGTGGATTCTCCAGTTTCTTGCTGGGCCTCGGCGTAGGCATCGGCATCGGTATGCTGTTCGCCCCAAAATCCGGCGCGGACACCCGCCAGCTCATAAAGGATAAGACTGGCGAGGGAACCGATTTTCTCAAACAGCGCGGCACCGACCTGCGCGATTCGGCCAACGATCTGCTAACCAAGAGCAAGGAGGCATTAAACCGCCAGAAGGACACCATCGTCGACGCCATGGAAGCCGGCAAACAGGCCTACCGCGACGCGGTGAACCAACCGCCGCAGCCTCCCGCCGCCACGGAAGGAACGGCTCACTAATTTCAATGCCAGGGAGGGTTCTCCATGCCTGAAGACGTCTTCCGGTGGGTGATCGCGGCGGGTGTGCTGCTGGCCTGCCTCGCCACTGTGTGGCAGGCGATCATTTTGTCCGCCATTTACCGCGCCGGACGGGAAGCCCAGAAGGCTGGCAAGCAAGCCCAGAACAGGCTAGGGCCGCTGGTGGACCGTTTCGACGCTGTCCTGACGAACACCAGCAGGATGTTGGAGGAGAACCGTCCCCGCATTGCCGAAATCACCGCGGAGACTTTGGTCGTCGCCAAAACCGTTCGCCAGCAGGTGGAGCACATCGGCCAGTTGGTCGACGACACGAGCGTGCGCGCCAAAGCCCGGATTGCGCAGATCGACGAGACCGTGGGCCGCGCCGTGGAGCAGGTGGACCACGCCGGCGAGGCCGTCAAGAGCGCTGTGATGAAGCCCGTGAAGGAGGTCGGCGGCATCGTCGCCGGCGTCAAGGCGGCCTTGAACACCTATGCGCAGGGCGGCAACCGGAATTCGCCGGAGCACGCCACGCAAGACGAAGAGATGTTCATCTGATGGTGGGACAGGCTTCAGCCTGTCTGGCGGGCGGTATCGCCTGCCTATGCGGCTTTCTGGACCTTACCCGAACGAATGCAGGACGTACACACACGCAGCCGCTTGGTGGCGCCGTTGATCACCGCGTGGACCGACTGCAAATTCAAATTCCAGCGGCGCTTGCTGACGTTATGGGCGTGACTGACCCGGTGGCCAAACTGCGGGCCGCGCCCGCACACATCGCAAATTCGTGCCATATTACGAAAATCTCCTCAAAGCTGCGAAACTGGTATTTTACCACACTGTGGCACCAAGGATGGACGCTTGACCGAGTTCAATCATATCCACATCCGCGACGGGGAAGACTGGGTTTGCGGACGAAGCATGGCATTTGAAGACCGCGAGCTGATTCGGTGCGAAGCCCGCGACCCGGATGAAGAAGAGTCCTGCCGCCGCTGCGCCGAGCAGATCTTGTCGTATTTCGGCGATGCGATGCACGTGCAATAGCTGCGGACACGGGGAGCCGCGGGGAGATCTCTGTTGAAAGAAACGATCCTGGTCGTCGAAGATGGGGACGCCGTTCGCAACCTGGTGTGTGTGATGCTGGTCGAGAATGGATACCGGGTCCTGGAGGCCCGCGACGGACATCACGCCTTGCGCGTCTGCGAATCCCAGCCCCAGCCGATTCAACTGGTGTTGACCGACGTGGTAATGCCCAACATGAAGGGCGCGGAGTTGGCCGAACGCCTGCGCCGTGCGCGCCCGGATTTGCGCATCCTGCTGATGTCGGGTTATGCGGAGGAGCCGGTGGTCGAGCGCCTCGGCCGCGACCCCGTGGCGTTCCTGCCGAAGCCGTTCACGTCGGTCGAACTGGTGGAGAAAATCCGGCAGGTTCTCGACGCGCCCTGGAATGGCGTGCCCAACGGTAGGCGCCGGGATGATTGAGCGCTTGGGTTTCTCCATGCGCCAGTTCTGGCACAGCTTGGCGGCGGTGCTGCTGGGCAATGCGGCCTACTTCGGCCTGGACCGCTATCTGCCGCCGGCCGGCCGCCATGTGCCCTGCAAGATCGACTGGGGACTGGCCATCGATTTTTGGTGCTGCCTGGTGTTCTACGGCCTGCTGGCGCGGCTGAAATGGTTCCAGCGGCGTTAGCAGTGTTCAAGAAATAACTGTACAGCAGATNNAACGATCGTCTGCGCCACGCCACTACATTAGCGGTTGTTCCTGAATTAGCGCACGGACACAGCCCACAAAATCGCGCGCTGGAAATTGTAGCGCCCCGTGTCGCGAATGGTGATGGTCTCAAGCGCCTGCCGCCGGAACTCCGGTGGCAGGTCAACCTGCACCAAATCCATCCTCTGCCCGTGCCCGTTATCGAATGCCGGCAGCGAGGTGGTGCCATTGGGGTCGATCAGAAAGGGCAGGGCGACGGCTACCAGCAGCAGCAGGACGACGACGATGCCGATCCAGCGGCGATGCGCTTCATCGGGGTATTTTAGAACGATGCACGAAAGGAGTCGAGGGTGACGCGGAGGCCTTCTTCCAGCGGCACGCGCGGTTCCCAGCCGAGCAGACGGCGCGCCTTGGAGATGTCCGGCCGGCGCTGCCTGGGATCGTCTTCCGGCAGGGCGCGATTGACGATCGGCGACCGGCTGCCGGTGATGCGGCGGATGCGCTCGGCGAACTCCCGTATGGTCATTTCATCCGGGTTGCCGAGATTCACCGGATAGCGCTCATCGGATTGCATCAGCCGGTAGATGCCGTCCACCAGGTCGCTGACATAGCAGAAACTGCGCGTCTGCGATCCGTCCCCGAAAATGGTGAGCGCCTCGCCGCGGAGGGCCTGGCCTATAAACGAGGGCACCACGCGGCCATCGTCCAGCTTCATGCGCGGCCCGTAGGTATTGAAGATGCGCGCGATATTGGTGCGCAGGCCATAAGTGCGATGGTAAGCCATGGTCAGCGCCTCGGCGAAGCGTTTGCTTTCGTCGTAGCAGGAGCGCGGCCCGACCGGGTTGACGTGGCCCCAATAGGTTTCGCTCTGCGGATGCTCCAGCGGATCGCCGTAACATTCCGAGGTGGAGGTGAGCAGGAACCTTGCGCCTTTGGCGAGCGCCAGTTCCAGCATGTTGCGCGTGCCGGCGCTGCCCACATCCAGCGTGGCGATGGCGTGCTGCAAATAATCTTTGGGGCTGGCCGGCGACGCCATGTTCAGCACGGTGTCCAGTGGGCCGTCCACCGCTAGCGGCAGCGTGATGTCGTGACGGATAAGGCGGAATTGCGCTTGATCGCCGAGATGCGCCACATTCCGTTCAGAGCCGGTGAGGAAATTGTCGACGGCCACGACCGTATGGCCCCCCGCCAACAGGCGGTCGCACATGTGCGAGCCGATGAATCCGGCGGCTCCGGTAACCAAAATGCGCAAGCAAAACACCCCGTCAGGTTGAATCTCGCAGCGGACCTCGCGGACCGCTGTGCTACATTCAAGGTTACCGCATGGTCCACCCATCCTGGCTGGAAATTGTGATCCTGGCGATACTGTTGTGCATCTCTGGGTCGCTTTTCTGGATTCGCTTCCGCAAGCCGGTGGATGCAATCCGCCGCTCGCGCGATAATCCCGATTTCAAGCTGCGGCCGCTAGCGCCGCGTATCCGGCAATTCGTCTGGGAAGTGCTGCTGCAAGGGAAAGTGATCCGGGAGCGTCCGCTGCCCGGCCTCGCGCACGCCTTCGTCTTCTGGGGCTTCTGTGCGTTCGCGCTGATCACCATCAACCACATTGCCGCCGGTTTCGGCTTGCCGTTTCTTAGCCGCGAAGGCGGATTCGGCAAAGCCTATTTCGCTTTCGTGGCCGTGTGGGCCGTGCTTGTGGCGGTCTCCATCGCCGGCCTGGCCATCCGCCGCTTCGTCGCGCGCCCCATCTGGTTGGGCAAAGTCGCGCCGGAATCCGGCATCATCGCGCTGCTCATTTTCATCTTGATGATCACCTACCTGGCGGGGCTCGGGATGGAGGAAACCACCACGGCGGCGCGCGCGAATTGGTGGCTGCACACCGTCACGCTGCTGGCGTTTCTGCCGCTGATCCCGCACACCAAGCACCTGCACCTGTTGATCAGCCCGGCCACCGTGTTTCTGCGGCGGGACGGATTCAGCAAGATTCCGCCGCTGGTGGGCGACGAGGACTTCGGCCTGGACACCGGCAAGGACATCACCAAGATCGACGCGCTGCAAGCTTATTCCTGCGTGGAGTGCGGGCGCTGCACCGAGCACTGTCCGGCGTACAATACCGGCAAAACGCTCAACCCCAAAGAGATTATCCTGGGGCTGCGGCATTATCTGAATGAAGAAGGGCCCGGCAACGAAGAGCCGCTGCTGGGCAAACACATCTCGATGGAAGCGGCGTTCCAATGCACAACCTGCGGCGCATGCGAGTTCCAGTGCCCGGTGGGTATCCAGCATCTGCCCGTGATTATCGGGCTGCGGCGCGGCGCGGTGAACACGGGCAAGTGGGAAGACGATTACGGCGGCAAGATGTTTCTGGCGATGGAGCGCACCGGCAATTCGCTGGGATTCGCGTCCAGCGAGCGCACGAAATTCATCGAGAAGAACGAGCTGCCGATTTACGACGGCACGCAAGAGTATTGCCTGTGGCTGGGCTGCATGGGATCGTACGATCCGCAAGGCCGTGAGATCGTGCTCTCGCTGGCCGCGGTATTGCGCCATCTCGGGGTGACCTTCGGCGTGCTGCGCAAGGAGAAGTGTACGGGCGACCCGGTGCGGCGGTTGGGTAACGATCTGCTGTTCCAGCAGATGGCGGAGGCCAATATCGAGCAGTTGAAGTCGGCCAATCTATCGGCCAATGTCACCAAGCTGCTCTCCATCTGCCCGCATTGCGTGCGCACCATCGGCGAGGATTGGAAGGAATTCGGCGCGGCGTTCCAGATCGAGCATCACAGCGAGCTGCTGGCGCGCATGCAGGAGAAGCTGCCGCGGCGGGCGGACCAGCGGGAGCGCGTGGTCTTCCACGATCCTTGTTACCTGGGGCGCTACCGCGGCATTTACGAAGCGCCGCGGGAGGTGATGGCGCGCTGGGACGATGTGGAGGATCCGGGGCGCGCGCGCCAGCGGTCGTTCTGTTGCGGCGCGGGCGGCGGGCAAATGTTCCTGGGCGAGGAGAAAGGCAAGCGCGTCAACGTGGAACGCGCCACGGAACTTGCCGCAACCGGGGCCCCGGTGGTGGGCACGGCCTGCCCGTTCTGCCAGACGATGTTGCGCGACGCCTTCGGCACCGTGAGCCAGACGCCGCCCAAACTGCTGGACATTGCGCAGATTGCGGCGGCGTCGATCGAGTCCACGGCGGGGCGCGGGATGGTATAATCCTGAATTGGCGCTCCACCCGGGTTCGATACGGACGGGCGCAGCCAAGCCGCAGGGATACCTCAAGCGGGCGCGTAGCTCAATTGGCAGAGCAAGTGACTCTTAATCACTAGGTTGTGGGTTCGATTCCCTCCGCGCTCACCAGCATAATCAATTACATCCGGGCCGCAGAAATCAGCCCCGACTTCACTGATAACAAATGTGTTTGGCGCCCCGATACGATAACCGCTGGCAGGCAACAGCGGCGTCTGGACGTGCTACGTTAAAGGCATGAAGTATCCGGTGGCCTTGACGCGGACGGAAGATGGGTACAGCGTCTCGTGTCCGGGACTTCCCGGCTGTTGGTCGCAGGGCGCGACCGAAGAGGAAGCCCTGGCGAACATTCGGGACGCCATCTCCGATTACCTGGAGGTGGCGAAGGAACTGGCCGGGGAACGGAACTTGAGAGAAGTCGAAGTGCCGGCGTAGCGTGTGCCGAAGATACCCGGAATCCCCCATCTCCGCGCGGTTAAGGCTCTCGAGAAGAAGGCAAACACATTGTCATGACCGACGGCATCCGCATCCTGACCATCCCAAGGCACGATCCCGTGGATGCGTCAAGCGGTGTGCCAATGGATGTGGCTCAATTAGCGAAGCATTGCCTTGGAGGGCGGCCAATCGTGGCCGCAGCCGCCTTTTTAGGCGGNNCCAGAGCCGGCTGAAAGCCGGCTTAGACTGCCCCTCGCCCCCAGCCTCATAATCGGCGTTTTCCCACACGGTCGAGGGGCCGAGTGCCTGGCTCAGTGCAGACGTGACCTGGCTGTCGCCGCCCCAGCGTCAGTTCCATTTGATACCGGCACGGGGCCGCTGTTGAAATGACCCAAGGATCTGACGTACCGCACGGACGACCATGCCCACGTGCAGCGTATCCCTGCCGTTAGATCGGGTATTGTTACATTGCATCCCGGCATAAACGATTCGAATTGTAGCCACGTTGTTATCCTCCAACCCGGCTTAGGGTCGACCACCATCCAGCCGGCGATAAGCGCTTCTGGATTTATACGAAAGTTGTCACGCGACTCGCTTCCGGAGCCGTGCCCGGCCGCGAACCATGAAGCGATTACAAGCCGGGAAGTCCGAACCGGCGCGCGCCCCCGAAGGTCGTTGGCCGTCTCGGTGCTGGATTGTTTCAGCACTGGTGGGTTTTGCAGCATCGCCGACGGGCCTGTAAACATCGTGTCCGGTATGTTGCGAAAGTCGGTTGCGAAAATGAAATGGAAACAGGCTGGTCGCAGCAACTGGAACCGCTTTTGACCTGTTGCGAAACTCTCTCGCAAGAGTGCGGGGCGGGTTCGCGGCTCTGGCTGTTCCGATTCAGGAATCCGCTTGGCCGGGTCCCGCAAAAAGCACCGCTCGGAAAGTCCCGAAACGGGGTTCGAGGAGGTGTCGCCGGATTGGGAGCGGGAAGTCGGCTTGTCGCCGGCAACTCAAGGAAGCTCCCTCGGCCGGAAACGCCCGAACCCGTTGAGTGAGCACCCAGGCGGCCCCGAGGTCCCGCTGTGGGAAGCTGAGGGTTCCTCCCGCCAAACGCCAGCCCGCCGGGGAGCCCCGCCCAAGGCTCAGCTTCCGTAGCGCAGAACTAGCGCCGGAGGTGTTCGACACGCGTCCCGCACCGAAGTTTCTGCACGTCCTTGGACCGAGGACAACAGTATGCAACCGAGCCGGCGCAGCGGCTTGGCCAATTTTCGATCACACGCCGAGATAATAAAATCCATCCCCGCACCCCGCACCAACCAAACCACTTACTAACCCGCCGCCCTCCGTGCCAGGGCGTTTCCTCCACCCCCGCCCGCTACCATGAAATCGGAGGGCGGGGTTTACCCCGCGCGGGACTTCAGTCCCGCCGCTCCATCAGCGAAAGGACAGATTCCACATGCTAATCTCCGACAAGCAACACCAGGCTAACCAACGAAATGCGCAACACTCCTCCGGTCCCACGACCCCGGCGGGCAAAGAGGCCATCCGCTTCAACGCCCTCACCTATGGCTTGCGCACCCGCGCCTCCATCCTTCCCGACGAAAACGCCGCGGATTACTCCCAGCTCTGGGACGAAATGGAAGCCGACTGGCAGCCGCAAACCCGCACCGAGAGGTGCTACCTGGAAACCATGGTCACCTCCCAGTGGCTCCTCAAGCGGGTGGCCGAGAGCGAACAGAGGATCTACGCGTACATTGCCTTCGGCGAGCAGCAGTTCAAAATGTTGGGGTACGTGGCGAAGCAGCGCGCGCAACTGGAGCGCTCTTTCCGCACCGCCATCGCGGACATGAAGCAGTCACAGAAGGAGCGCCATGCCCGGCCCCAGCCGCAACCCGCGAAGCCCGCACCGGCGTCGGTTTCCCCGCCCGCCAGGCCGGCGCCTCCGCCCCCTGAGTACGTGATGTCGGAGGGCGCCCAAGTCCCACAACCCGTCTCCTGCTCCCCCGATACCCGCTAGCAACCCGCCCCCCCTGATCTTTGACAAACTGGCAGACGACGCCAACTGATGCGCGACTACTATCTCCAGCGCCCAGCACCCAACCCCAGTCCCCAGCCCCTGCGCGCAGCGCCAGCCCCCAGCCCCCAGCCCCGGCGTGCAACGCGCGCCTCTTTCCCTCCAGCCACTTGGGCTTTGATTGTCCCGCGCGCCTACCCCAACTTGGGCGGCAGATCGGTCATCGGGCCCATCCACAACAACTCGCGCTCGATGTCTTTATGCAGTTGATACTTCCGCCGCACCGACGCGACCTTCTCGCCGCGCACCTCGATCTTATCCAGATCGAACTGCCCCAACCCGAACTGGCCGCAGAAGTTCAGATAGCCGATCCAATTGGGGTCGATCCCCATCGCCTCCACGCCCACGCGGTCCGCGGCGATGTAGTCCGTCGAGGCGATCGCCACGCGCGACGGCACCGGCGTGCCGGACGCCGGACCGTTGCCTTCCATGCCCTCGAAGCCGTCGATCAACGTGGCGCCCCAGAAAGGCCGCATCTTCTGCGCGGTCAGGAACATGTTGTAGTGCGTCTGGCGCAGGCCCGTGTGGTAGCGGCGTTTGTCGTTCCAGCGGGGCGTTTCCTTGGGTGCGGAATGCAGCGGCGCGCCCAGCACCATGTTCTTCACCGAGAGCGTGGCCACCACGGTGTTGTGCGTCTTCAGGATCGCCGAGCAGATGATGAACGCATCCGGATCGAACAGCCGCGCGGCCAGCCGCACCGGCGAAGGATGGATGTCGAAGTCGATCAGCGGCATCGTGACATACTTGGCTTCCTGGTGCAGGTCCACCAGGCTCACGTGTTGCGCGCGCCGTTCCGCGGCCACCCGGTCGTAGTGGAAATTCTCGAAGCCCTCCATGGTCTCGCCGGCGGACGCCTCCGCGATCATCACCGGCCCTTTGAAGCGCGGCTCCAGGTAATCCAGAATACCGTTGATCGTGTCGGCATTGGTCGCCGCCAGCGGATTCACCGTGGACACGTTGTTGGGTTTGATGACCACGTACTTCTTCTGGCGCAGCGCCGGACGGATCTGGTCGTCGATGGCCTCCAGCGCGTCGTGCGCGTTTTTGCGCCGGTCGTCGCCCTTGACCAGGGAAACCGCCGCTGGCGTTACCGACCCGCCGCCCGTTACCGAGCCGCGACCGTCAGGGAGCGGTTGCGATTGAGATCTGGCGAGCAGCCCATGCGCCAGCAGCGCGCCCGAGCCGCCCAGGAACAAACGTCGCGAAAAATCAGTTGGCATAAAATGTCGCTCCAGTCTAAAATAGGATTTTAGCATCTGCTTAGGAGAACATCTATGCCGGATTCATCCCGCCGCAATTTTCTGCTCACCGGACTGGCCGTGCCCGCCGCGGCATCGGCCGCCCGTTCGTCGGCGGACGAACAAAAGCAAGCTGCTCCGCCGCGCGCCGCGATCGCCTCGCCGCAACTGCGCTACCGCATCCTCGGCGAGACCGGGCTGAAAGTCACCAGCGTGGGCTTCGGCTGCATGGTCACCTCCGACGGCAGCGTGATCGAACGCGCCGCCGACATCGGCATCGCTTATTTCGATACCGCCCGCGGTTACCAGGGTGGCAACAACGAGCGCATGGTGGGCGCCGCTCTCAAAGGCAAGCGCCAGAACATCACGCTGTCGAGCAAGACGCACTCCGCAACCAAGGAAGCCGCGCTCGCGGACCTGGATACCAGCCTGCGCGAACTCGGTACGGACCATCTGGACATCTGGTACCTGCATGCCAAGGAAAAGCCCGCCGATGTGACCGACGAACTGATCGACGCGCAACAGACCGCCAAGAAAGCCGGTAAGATCCGCTTTGCCGGCGTCAGCACGCATAAAGGCCAGGCGGAGCTGATTCCCGCGCTGACAGCCAATCCGCACATCGATGTGATCCTGACGGCGTACAACTTCAGCATGGGCCAGACGCTCGATCCCGTAATCGCCGCGGCGCACGCCGCCGGCAAAGGCGTGGTGGCCATGAAGGTGATGGCCGGCGGCCTTCGCCTCGCCAAGCCGGGAAACAAGCTCTACGACACCTTCAAGAAGGATGGCGCACTGCTGTCGGCCCTGCGCTGGGTCCTCAAGAGCTCCGATATCGATACCACCATCCCGAGCATGACCGATATGGATCAGCTCGAAGAGAATCTCAAAGCCATGACTGGCGGCTTCACCAGGTCCGACGAGACGCTGCTCGCCAGGCATCTCGAGCGCATTGCGCCGCTCTACTGCCGCATGTGCGGCCAGTGCGACGGCGCGTGTGCCAAGGGGTTGCCGGTCGCCGACATCCTGCGCTGCCTCACTTATGCTGATGGATATGGACAGTTTTCGCTTGGCCGGGAGCGATTCCTGGAGTTGCCGGCGGAAGTAGCGCAGGTGCGCTGCGGTTCATGTTCCACCTGCACGGTCGATTGCCCGCATGGAGTGCGCGTCTCCGAGCGGCTGGCGCGCGCGCAGGAACTGTTCGCGTGAAGGGGCTTCTGGTTGGAGTGGCCGCGGCGGTCTTGTGCGCGGCGCAGGTACCCAAGTGCGACCTGGTCGCGGGCTGGACCCAGCAGGGATCGGCCCGCGCCTACGAAGCCTCCAACCTGTTTGAGTACATGGACGGTAACGCGGAAGGCTACCTGCTTTACGGCTTCGTCGCCATGCACGGCGTCACCTGCGTCCATGTCGGCGATTCGATCCTGATCGACATCTCCGAATTCGCGGACGGCGATTCGGCGTACGGAATGTTCAGCGCCAATCGCGACGCACGGCTGCCGGCCGAGGCGCTGGGAGCGGGCGGCCAAGTCACGCCGCGCCGGGTTATCTTCACCAAGGGCCCCTTCTATGCGGAGATGGCCGCCAGTCCTGACAAGGACCACACCCCGGCCCTGCGCGCCTTCTCCGCCGCGATCGAGAAGCTTCTGCCTGGCAGCACGGCCGTGCCGGCCGCGCTCGCCTGGTTTCCAGCCGAGGGGCAGAAATCGGCGCGGCTGATTCCAGAGAGCGTTCTCGGCCTGCGCCTGCTGAAGCGCGGCTACGTGGCCGAGTATGAATTCGGCAAGGCGTTCGTGGTCCAGGAGTCTTCGCCCGCCGAGGCCGCGGCCGTGATGGATAAACTGCGCGCACGGTTCGCGGTAGGACAGGCGTCCTCGCCTGTCCCCTCGCTGCAGTTGACGGACCGCTATCTCGGCCGGCTCTGTTTCATCCGTAAGGGCGCGTACATCGTGGGTTACGCCAACGTCGCGGAAGGTCACGACCCGGCCGCGCTGGCTTCCGTTCTGGCGGCGCGCCTGCCATAATATTTCGGATGGCATCCGATCCGAAGCGCGACCTCTTGCGTCACACCCTGGCCACGCTGGCTTATCGCGGCGGCAAAGCCCTGCGCGGCGCGCCTGCCGAATTCGCCGGTTACCACGCCGATGAAAAGGGCCGTACGCCGGGCCAGATCCTGGCGCACATCGGCGACCTGCTCGACTGGTCGCTCTCCGTAGCGAAAGCGAACGAGGGATGGCACAACTCCGCGCCCCTCGCTTGGGACCGGGAAGTGCAAAGGTTCTTCGCGGCGCTGGAACGCTTCGACGCGTACCTGGCTTCGGATACGCCATTGCACGAGTCGGCGGAGAAGTTGTTCCAGGGACCCATTGCCGACGCGCTGACGCATGTCGGCCAGATCGCCATGCTACGCCGTATGGCCGGCTGTGCGATGCGGGGTGAGAATTATCATCGCGCGGAAATCATTCTCGGGCGAGTAGGACCGGACCAAACCCCACCGCGGCGCGAGTTCGACTGAAATGCGCGCTTGGAGGGCGGGCAATCTTGC
>PMVV01000202.1 GCA_003166475.1 Bryobacterales bacterium
GTAAGCGGCATTGGGTTGCCAACTTGGTTGCCAACTGTTGCCAACCTGCAGGCGGGTGCGCGACATAAAAGTGGAGATCCCCAACGCCACTTGCGCCGCCGGATCGCAGCACCTCAGGGTGCCCAACTGCCGCCGCCATTCCATCGCGATCCGGCCGACCAGTTGCTGGTTGCGACCGCCCGCGTCTTCGATTGCCGCTGATGACTGAAGACAGCAAGATCGTGTCGTATCCGCATGTCCGGCTCATGTGATCTGGCTTAACCTCAGACGCGCGACGGCTCCGAGTCCGCCACTCCCCGCCACCCATCCGCAACCTCCGGCTTGTAGAAAACATCTACACGATGGTACATTCTGTTATCCTGGAATCATACCTTGAGATTTAATCTGAACCGGCACGTAATCTGTTTGCTCGCGGTGTCCTTCGGGGTGCTGCGCGGCGCCGCGGCGACCAGTCCGGAATCCGTCGTCGAAAACTATTGGGCCGCGTCGCAGCAGCAGGAGCGCGCACTCCAGGGCTCGTCGATGGAAGTGGATATTGAAGCCTCCCTGCCCAAACTCAAGAAACATGGCCGGTTGCACGGGCTGCGGCGCATCTCGCGCCTGGGCCGCATTACCTACGAGGCCCTGCACTTCGAAGGCGATAATTCCGTCAAGAACCACGTGATAGCGCGATATCTCTCCGCCGAAGTCGAGGCTCAGGCCGATGGCTCCCCGTCTCTGGCCGTCACGCCGGCCAACTATAAATTCAAGTACAAAGGGCCAAAGCAGTCCGCCAGCCAACTCATCGAGGTATTTCAGGTGACGCCGCGGCGCAAGGTGGTGGGCCTGTTCAAAGGCGAAATCTGGATAGACGCCAAAACATTTCTGTGCGTCCGCGAATCCGGTCGCCTGGTGAAACCTCCCTCACTATTCTTGAAGAAAATCGAATTTGTCAAAGAGTATGAGATTCAAGACGGCATTGCGGTTCCGCGCCAGATACACAGCGTAGTGGACACCCGGTTGGTGGGTCCCGCGGAGCTTACCATTGATTTCCGGAACGTATCGTTGGCCGGCAGCCCCAAACGGGCGAGCCTGGTGGATTTGGGCGAGTAACTACTCGCCCGCCGAGTAACCATTCATGAGAACACTGTTTCTGAATCCGCCTTCTTTTGAAGGCTTCGATGGCGGCGCCAGTTCGCGCTGGCCGGCCACCCGGGAAATCGAGTCTTACTGGTATCCCGTGTGGCTCTGCTATCCCGCCGGCATGCTGCCCGACAGCAAAGTAGTCGACGCGCCCCCGCACAAGATCTCCATCGAGCAGACCGTCGCCATGGCCAACGACTTCGAGCTGCTCGTGCTGTTCACTTCCACCCCCGGATTTCACGTGGACGTGAAGATGGCCGAGATGATGAAGGACACCAACCCCAAGCTGAAGGTCGCCTTCGTCGGGCCGCCCGTCACCGTGGAGCCGGAGAAATCCCTGCGCACCTCGCCGGCCATCGATTTCGTGGTGCGCCGCGAGTTCGATTACCAGATCGCAGACTACGCCCGCGGCACGCCCGTGGAAGATCTGCCGGGCGTCAGCTTCCGCAAGAACGGCCATATCGTGAACAACCCCGAGCGGCCGCCCATCGAGAATCTCGACGAGTTGCCGTGGGTCACCAAGGTCTATCAGCGCGATCTCGATATACGGCGCTACAACGTCCCATTTCTGCTGAATCCCTACATCTCGCTCTACACCTCGCGCGGCTGCCCGGCTATGTGTACCTTCTGCCTGTGGCCGCAGACGCATTCGGGTCACCGATGGCGGCTGCGCTCCACCGACGACATCGCGCGCGAAGTGGCCTACGCCAAAGAGGCCTTTCCGTATGTCAAGGAAATATTCTTCGACGACGACACCTTCAACTATCAGAAGGCGCGCACCATCGAGTTGTGCAAGAAACTGCAGCCGCTGAATTTCACCTGGTCGTGTACCTCGCGCGTGACCACCGATTACGACACCCTGAAGGCCATGAAGGATTCCGGCTGCCGCCTCCTGATCGTGGGCTACGAATCCGGCGACCAGCAAATCCTCAAGAACATCAAGAAGGGCGCCACCATCGACATGGCCCAGCGATTCACCGCCAACTGCAAGAAGCTGGGCCTGCTGGTGCATGGCGATTTCATCATCGGCCTGCCGGGCGAGACCCGCGAAAGCATTCGCAAGACCATCGATTTCGCCAAGCGCCTGGATACCGAAACCATCCAGGTTTCGCTCGCCCATCCCTACCCGGGCACCGAATTCTACGACTACGTCAAGAAGAACAATCTCATCACCATCGACGCCATGACCGATGAGACCGGGCACCAGCTTCCCAATATCATTTATCCCGGCCTCGACCGCGGCGAACTGGTCGAGTGGGTCGAGCGCTTTTACGGCGAATACTACTTCCGCCCCCGCGTCGTCTGGCGCGTCGTGCGCAAGGCCATCTTCAATTCCACCGAGCGCAAGCGCCTCTCGAAGGAAGCCCACGAGTACCTGGCCTTGCGCTCCAAACGGAAGAAGTTCGTGGCCTCCGAGAAGGCTCTAGCTACGGCCAACTCCGGTGACTAGCAAAAGTGGGGCAGGCTCTCAGCCTGCGGCGGCCTCTCAGGCCGCCCGCCTCAAAACCCGCTTCTTCACGATGCTCGTAATTCTCAGCAGCCTCTTTGGGAATTTCTCCCTGAGCTGGGGCATGCGCCAGGTCGGTCGCTTAGTCACCTTGTCCCCCCTGGCATACGTGCGAGCGGTCTTCAACCCGTGGGTGGCCCTAGGCATTTCGCTCCTGATTCTCTGGCTGTTCTTTCAACTGGCCTTGCTGAGTTGGGCGGACTTGAGTTATGTGCTGCCAGTCACCTCCATCGGCTATGTGCTGTCCGCCCTGGCGGGCACGCTGTTTCTGCACGAAGAGATCTCCCGCTGGCGCTGGGCCGGCATCCTGTTGATCGTGGCGGGTGTGGTCCTGGTGGCCCGCACCGCCCCGCATCGCTCGGGAGCGCCATCATGAAATGGCTGCTGGTGGCTGTGATCGCCGCGGCGACGACCGCTTCCGACGTGCTGCAATCCGCGGCCATGAAGCGTCACGGCGAAATTCGCGATTTCCGGCCCGGCGCACTTGGGCGCGTGCTGGCCATACTGGCGCGCAACAAGCTGATCGTGGCTTCCGTAGCCGCCATGACCGTCTCCTTCTTCGCGTTCATCGCGCTTCTCTCGGTCGCCGACCTCAGCTTCGCCGTGCCGGCCACCGCCGGCAGTTACGTGCTCGAGACCGTGCTGGCCAAGTACGTGTTGCAGGAGCCGGTGACCATGGAGCGCTGGGCAGGCGCATCGCTGGTGGCCTGCGGCGTAGCGCTGCTCTCGCTGTGATCTGGCTGGCCGTCCCCGCGCTCGCTTCGGCGGCCTACTGGCTGCTGGTAATCGTGGCAGCCACCTGGTGGACCAGGCACTTTCGCCGGCATTCCCAACCCCGGACCACCAGCCTCCCGGTCTCCATCCTGAAGCCAGTACACGGCCGCGATCCGCACTTCTACGAAGCCATCCGCTCCCACGCCCTCGAAGACTACCCGCAATATGAGATCCTGTTCGGCATCGGCCGCGCCAACGATCCCGCCGCCGAAGATATCCGCCGTCTCATCGCCGAATTCCCCGCGCTCCCCATCCGCCTGATCGTGACCTCCACCAAGATGCCCAACGCCAAAGTCGGCGTGCTGGCCGACCTGGCCGCCCAGGCCCGCTACCCGCTCCTGCTGATCAACGACAGCGATATACGGGTAGAGCCGGACTACCTCAGCCAGGTGACCGCGCTCCTCGATCAACCCCACGCCGGCCTGGTCACCTGCCTCTATCGCGCGCAGTCCGAAAACTTGCCCGGCCGCTGGGAAGCTCTGGGAGTAGCCACCGAATTCGCCCCCAGCGTGCTGGTGGCGCGCATGCTCGGCTCGGTGGAATTCGCTCTCGGTTCGACTATGCTTCTGCGCGCTGAAGATTTGCGCCGCATCGGCGGCTTCGCGGCCATCGGCGATTACCTGGCGGACGATTACCAGCTCGGACGCCGCATCCGCGGTCTGGGACTGCGCGTGCTCTTCGCGCCGGCCATCGTCGAAACGCACTTGGGCGGCGCCACCTGGGGCGAAGTCTGGCGTCACCAACTGCGCTGGTCGCGCGGCATCCGCGTCTCCCGGCCGGGCGGCTATTACGGATACCTCGTCACGCACGCCACGTTCTGGGCCCTTGTCGCCATTGCCGCGGGCGCATGGCCGGCCGGCGTGACGGCGCTCGCCATCCGGATGCTTGCCGGAATCTGCGTCGGCTGGGGCGTGCTGCGCGATCCCGCGGCGCTCCGGCGCGCCTGTTGGATCCCCTTTCGCGACCTCTGGGGCTTCGCCATCTGGGTGTGCGGCCTCTCCGGCGACACGGTCGAGTGGAGGGGGGCGCGCATTCGCCTCTCGCCCGATGGTAAAATACTACAGGACCTTTAAGTCTTCTTTTGTGGTCCCGGAGGTCAGCATGATCGTCCTGTTATTCGGACCGCCCGGCTGCGGCAAAGGCACTCAGGCAGCGTCAATCGCCCACCGTTTCCACATTCCCGCGATTTCCACCGGCGAGATGTTCCGCGCCGAGTGCAAAGCCGACACCGAACTGGGCCGCCTGGCGTGCTCCATTCTGAAATCCGGAGGCTTGGTCGGCG
The DNA here is from genome assembly GCA_003166475.1 of Bryobacterales bacterium. GTDB lineage: Bacteria > Acidobacteriota > Terriglobia > Bryobacterales > Bryobacteraceae > Bog-159. Next base: position 4,686 of record PMVV01000202.1, read on the forward strand.
ATGCGATTGTCGACAAGATCGTGGCTGCCAGAATCCAGCAGCCGGACTGCGCCTCCGGCTTCCTGCTGGATGGCTACCCGCGCACCCAGGAACAGGCCACCTTCCTGGACGGCTTGGTACAAAAACTGGGCCTGCCCAAACCCATCGCGATCCTTCTGGACGTGCCCGCGCAGGTGCTGGTCTCGCGCATCACCGCCCGCCGCCAATGCGGCCAATGCGGGCGCATCTACAACATGCTCTCGCAGCCGCCCAAAACCGGCGAAATCTGCGACGACGACCAGCAGCCGCTGATTCGCCGCGAAGACGACACCGAGGACGTGATTCTGGCGCGCCTGAAGGCCTACCACGACGCCACCGGTCCCGTGATCGCGTATTACCGCAACGGCGGATGCCATCGCGTGGATGCCACCGGCACGCCCGCCGCGATCGCGCGCGAGATCGAGCGGTTGCTCGCCGGACTTGGTGGGGCAGGCTCCCAGCTTGGCTCCCAGCCTGCGGCGGGCTCTCAGGCCGCCTAGCCTAGCCGCGGATTCATGCCACGGCGCGGACGTCGGCAGCAAACTCCCGGATGCGAGCGGTCTCGCATTCTCTGATCCGCGCCTTCTCGACCGGACCAAGCAGCGCAGCGCCCTCCATTAAGCGAAACGCTTCGTCGATTAGAGCGGAACTGCCTTCGCCGGCGGACTGCGATCGCGCCAGGGCGATGGTGATGAGACAGCTTGCGGCGTCGGGATGTTGCCACGGACCAAGCACATCGGCGGCCTGCGTGGCGAGCGCCTCGGCTTCGGCGGGATCCCCGGCGGCCAGGCACGCTTCGGCGAGCAGCGCTTCGGCGGAGGCGATCTCGGCGGCAGGCGCGCAGGCGTGCGCGCTCCACAGGGCGACGAGTTCGCGGCAATCGGCCACGGCGAGATCCGCTCGGCCCGAGACCATGTGAAGCCGGGCACGTTCGGCGAGAAATGCGCGGCGCAGGGCAGGGGAGAGCGTTCGTTCCGCGGCCAGTTCCGCGCGGGCCTCATCCGCTTCGTCCATTTGGCCGAGTTGGCGAAGCGCGGTAGCAAGCTTGATCCGGTACAGCGCGGCAACGAACCGAGCGCCGCAGGATTCGAGATGCGCAATGCCTTCGCGCAGAAGGTCGATGGCCAGGGCGGAGTGGCGGGCCGACGCTAGCTCGTCTCCGAGATCCGCAATGTCCTCCCAGGCCAAGTTGCGGCGGTCGGGCGGAACCTCGGAGGAACGATAGAGATCGGCAGCGGCTCGGGCGGCCGCCAGGCCCGCGTCGATTTCGCCAAGCTGCACGCGGCAGACAGCCTCGCAGCGCAACAGGTGTCCGCGCAAAAAGAGGCTGCTGGAGCTGCGGGGAAGCAGTTTGAGCCCTGCTTCGATTTCGCCCAGCGCGGTCTTGAACGATCCGTTGCGCAAGTGAACTTGGGCGAGCATCGCATGCGCAACAGCGGGTCTGGCAGGTCCCCCGCCGCCTGCTTTCCGCTTCTCGAGTATCGCCACGGCGGAGGCGTAGGCCGGACCCGCCGCGGCCACGTGTTGGCGGCGGATAGAAGCCTTCTGCAAGCCCGACCAGACGTTACCCGCCAGGGCCGGGTTGGCGGCCATCTCGCCTTCGAATTCCAGGCATTTCCGGTAGTGCAACTCGGCGGCGGGCCAGTCTTCGACCAGCGAGTAGGCGGTGCCCAGCATCTGGTGGCAGGCGGCGATCATGAAGGCGTTGTCCTGGCCGAATGCGAGCGAACGCTCCAGCATGGCTTCTTTAACTTCGATTTCCTTGTCGAAGGCGGCTTGGGCGTGGAACGCATCCGCCTCTTCGCCCATCTGGGTCACGCGTTTGCGGTCCAGCAGCAGGCGGCCGGCTGGGGTCCAGAAGATGAGATGGAAAAGCATGCTGCCATCGCAGTAGCCAAGAGGAATCAGGTTGCTCACGGCCATCACGCCGGCTATGACGGCGTTGAAGGACGCGATCCACCACCACTGCTGCCACGCGGTTCCGGGCAGGGAAAAGAAGACGGCCAGAAGGACCAGGCAGGTTAGTGCGTTGGCAGCCGGACCGGCGGCTACAACACTGGTTTCGTACAGGCGCAGGTTCCGATCGGAGACCGGGACGGCGCCCATGTAGCCTCCGCTTTCGAACAGCCGCGCCGGATCGAAACGAAACTGAAAACGGGAGTGCTCCCGCCAGAATGTAAAAGGCCCGATGGAGATGATGCGGAGTTGGAAGCCGGCGGCCCAAGCTACGATGGCGTGGCCGCACTCGTGCAGCACGATGTTGACGAAGATGAACAACGAATACCACGCCCACCAGGCCCAACCCGGACGCCACGGGGGCATGCCTGCGCGGTGCGCGTACAGGGCCAACCACGCCTGCGGCACGAGGGCGGCCATCCAGAAGAGGGTCAGGACTACGGGCTGCGCCTTCGACCTGCGTTTGGAAGCCCAGTAGTCCGTGGTGGGCTTGGATGGGACAGGGTCGGCCGCCGGGTTGGGACGCGATGGCGTAATAGTCAACACGTAAAGTCCGATGGCGCCGGCAATGGTGAGCCAGGGAAGCCCGAGAAGGAGAAGAGTGGAAGTGCAGACTCCAACGGGACGCGACCATCGTTTGTTGCGCTTCAGGCCGGAAGCGGTAGCCCAGCAGAACAGTGGGGTGACCAGAGTATAGAACGAGACAGCGGCCATGAAGAACAGGTAGCCGGCGGTCTTCCTGCCGAAGAATAGTCCGGCCCAGAAATCGGCGCGCAGGACGGAGTGGACCACGAACCTGTGGCCGAAAAGGAGCACGAAGCCGAGGGCGTCGAACATCCAGCGAATCAGGATGCTGCGTCCAGGCAGATTGCGCATAGCGCCTCGAATGTAGCAGATAGGGGCGGGCGCCAGTAAGCTGGCAAGAGTTAATCGGCCGGTCGCAAGCTGCGCGAATTCTGGTGGGACGGGCTTGCTGGCTGCGCGAAGCGCGGCCAGGGCGGGTCTGGAGACCCGCCGCACGGTCGAAAACCCACCGTAAGTTATTGAAAATTGGAGCGCTGCCAAGAGCCGGCTGAAAGCCGGCTGCGGGCAAGATTGCCNNCCGGGGAGCGGAACTCTTTTTTGGACACCCGAAACCAATTTTCTGTAAAGCATTTAGAATCATTGTTTTTGAGGCCATTTTCAGAGGAGCTGACGGCGCGCTGGCCGCTGTCGAGCGCGAAATGCCGATGGCCGGCGGCAGGTTGAGGCCGGGTGTCCGAGTTGCCTTTGGCGCGTGTTGGTGCGAGTGGGTGCATAAATCTCGTGTTCGACCGGGGGCCTGCCCGGAATTGTGCCTTTGACAAAGCCGCCGTCACGCTGACGCTAATGTTGGCCAGGGCGGGTGGTGACGACCGTGATGACCATGGCCCACGAGTTGCGGACGGCAACCGTAAGCAATGACAGCATACCGACAGCCGCAAAGGTGAGGCCGCGTTGGGTGTCGTGGAGTAACAGGACCCCGCCCAATACAAGGAGCCCGTATGCCGCAAATGGAAAACCCCCGTATTGGATCAGCTCGCGCCAATCGTCGTAACTCTTCTTATCGCGTCCAATTAAATGGGACCCCGAGTAAACTAAGCCGGCGACGCCACAGAGGCAAATGCAAAAAGTGGCCGTGGGCGGAGTATGGTTCGGGAAGGTCAGAAGCGCGCCAACACCTAATACGGAAGCGAAATAGACAACGGTGGGCGTAAGGTACAGGCGAATCCTAGCGGCCTGTTCCGGCATTCGGTCAGCGCCGAGCGTGATTACGACAAACAACAGACCGATCAAGCTTGCGGCCGCCGCCGACGTGAGGAGGTAGAAATTCGCCCATCGCTCAAGTAACGGCTCTAGTTCATTCATAGGGTTTGTCAGGTGCATAATTCCGGGCCTGCCCGATTTGAGGGTAGCACGGCGGCGCCAGGGATTCGGCTGGCGGATTGTCGTCGGGCGTTTGTTTTCAAGGGTGTGGGAGGGCGGCGAGATGTGTCATCGGCGGTAGGGGTATTGTCCTAAAGTCGCGACCTTAGGACAGTACCCTCCGCGCATGGGCGTTAAAATAAGGCCCTTGGCTTGGGCAAGAACGACCTCGGCTGAGCGCGGTGCAGCCTCGGGCTCTCGTGCGGTTACAGCTTCCCAGGTCGCCGTTTAACCGGCCAATCATGATGCCCGCACGAGGTTAACGTGCCTGGGATCTGGGGGTTTGAGGTGCGTGCACAGATTGGACCGGTTAAGCGGTCCGAACGACCTTGATAGGCTGGGGGATCGCCCCGGTCCAGTGGGTGTCGCTAGGCGCTTCTCTCTAAGAGAGGGGCACGAGATCAGATGATTCCGGGCGTGCGACGAGTCCGACGGCTGGGCGAGCGGTTTTTCAACGAATAATTCGCCGCTGTTAAGCTCTACGTGCGCCAATCCTTCACATACAGTACATGGTCATCATCCAGTCGAATCACGCTCCTTTGGCGCAGCAGCTCTGCGTTGGAAGCGCCGTACTTCTCGATCTCATCGAGCGCAATGAATGACTGCTTCGTCGTCTCCATGTAGACGTTGAGAAGGCTTGCCACGGAGTCGTTCTCGATATTCTTGAAAAGGAGGGTGTCGTGCGCAACGACGGGAAGCCTGGTTGACAGAAAGACTGTGAGGTCGAATACCACCAGACTGGCGTATGCTGTGCCGGTGCCGGTATCATCATACACCTCGAAAGAGTAGCTGCTCTCGTGAAGGCCGAGGCGTGGGCTTTTCCGATCCTCGCCGAATACAGAGGTTACGATTCTTCGCATCCCATCATTTACCACGGCCTCGACAAGCGACAAAACCTTCTGCTTCTCCTCCGCGAGCCGGGTACGAAGCACCCTCACACTGGCGCGCAGGCTGCCTTCGTCCTCGAAGCGTTCGTTCTCCTCCTTCGCCTCTTTGAGAGCCACGGCGACGGCGAATACGCGATCCACCAAGACCCCTGGTTCGTCGACGGAGCTAAGGCTTCGAGCCATTCCCTCGTCGAGGTCGGCGATGGCTTCGTCGATCTGCCCGACCTGGTGCTTAAGCTCACCTTCGGCACCCTTCAGTTCTGCTCTCAGCAGCTTCGCCACCTCGCTGTGAAACTCTTCGATCCTCTCCAGTCGATCCTGGTTGATCTCTGGAAAAAATCTCGTAAGTTCCCGGAAGGTCTCGCTTCGAATGATCCTGTTGTCAAGGAGATTCCGCTGCACCCTCTGGAGGCGGCCGGCAAGGGTGAGTCGGAGTGCCAATAGTCGGTCCTTGTCAAGCTTTAGTTGCAGGACCTCCTTATTAACGACCGAGGAGAGATTCGTCGCGTACTTCGCAAGATTTGATCGAATGTCCGCGAGCTCAGCCTCCAAGGCTGCGATGCGCTTCTGGTTGTTTGCGTACTCACGCTTACCAATAGCCGGAACGATGTCGTGTTTCGTTGCTGCAGCCAGAGCTTTGGCTTTAGCTTCGGTGGATGCCAGTTCCCGCGCTAGGTCGCGAATGCTGTCGTACCGCCCGAACGTCTTTATGAGTGTGTCGACACATTCCCGCGCGGGCTGTGTCTGGACGACGTGCAGAGGGCGTTCAACAGAGAGATTGTCCTTCCCCCAGACACGTAAATAGAGGCCGACTAAAGCCCTGAAGCTGAGGTCGGGGAGGTCGACGTGATAAGAGTGCTTGAGAAATGCGGTGTACTCCTCAACGTCAATCGGACGCTCGGGCTCATACTGCTCGTTGCAGATATACACGACCGACGGCTCATTCGTGCCACGGCGGAAGCGGTGGGTGTCGTCTTCGAATTGGAAGGAGAAGAAGTAATCGTGGTGTCCGAGTTCCGTGACGAGGTCCGTGTTATGCGAGAGAAGCGCATTTCCTCCGAAGGCGAAGTCAATCACCATCAGCAAGGTTGATTTGCCAATAGAGTTAGTCGCGTTCTCATCCCCCAAGACCACGTTCAGGCCAGGTCTGAATCGCACCGAGCCAGTGCGAAACTTGTCAGAGCGGACCTCAAGGAGCATATGATACGGTCCTCGTTGTTCGGTTTACGTCGATGCGTCCGAGAACAAAGAGGACGTCGAGTGTGAGCAAGAACTGGTCGATGCTCTCGAAGCGGTCAGAGACACGGCGATAGAGCGTGATAAGGTCGACTGCATCGGGGCCTTCTCGCATGATCTCACTCAATCTCCCGAGCGCGGACTCATCCAACGGTATGACCTTGTTTGGTGTGATCACTCGAACACCTCGCAGTTCTGCACAAAGAAAGACGCCACGATTTCGGCCGCTTCCGGGGTCTGCGGGGACGTCGTAGTTCGAAGCCAGTCGACGACGTTGCCGAATACCGCAGACTGTGGGAGGCCGAGGGTCTTCTGCTTGAGGTAATATGCCCTTACCTGTGTGTAGATCAGTTCCGAAGCCGTGGGCGTCTGGCGCTCAAGTTCTCGGAATTCGCGTCGGATGTGCTGATAGTAGTCCGCCACGGCATGCTTGATTTTTCTGCGGGTGGGTCCTGGCAATGTACGGTCGAACTTCTCGTCTACGCTTTTGGCTGCGAGTTCCAGGTCTGGAGTGGAATCTCCGTTAAACTCCACGCTATAGAGACGTTCGATGATGCGGCTGATCTCAGCTTCGAGCGGGTAATCCTGATTTAGTGCACGCTGCACAGCTCTGTCGATCAGGTTCCGCTTGATGGCCGCTAGCTCCTCGTACTCCTCCCTTGTGCGCGGCTTGTCGAATCGCGTGTGACAGGACGTGCAGAGTGGAACGATGTTGTCTGGATGGTTGACGTCTGGATTGAGAAGCGCGACGCCATCCAGTTCCTTGACCTCCTCAGGCTTGGGGTTCAGTGGGTATACGTGCGCGAGTTCGTATGCTTTGAATAATCGGGTTTTCTTTTCGTAAAAAAGCGTTCTGCCGCACGTTGGGCAGTAGCCATCGACCTGGGCAGCTAGAGCCAGTTCCTCGGCTGGACTATATGAGCGTCGAGAGTTCGCCACAATCCTGATTATCACTCCAACTTAAGGGGGAAAGCCACGGTTTTCTTTCGGGTGCTGTTGATTCCCTGTAACCGTACAATCGCAGGCTGGCGCCGATTACTTCCCACAAGCGGGTTGTTGCTGTAATGGCACCATGCGATTTAGGGTGAGGATGCGACACGCAAGCGGCTGTTTGCGTTGCCGAGGGCCGCATAAGTCTCGTTCTGGGAGCTTGCCCCAAAGGTGGGCCGCGCAACTGGATCGCCCAACACGCCGGTCGTCTTTGCGAACGGCCTTGTTTTAGCGCCTATGACACCTCCGCAGGGCAGCCCCGCAGCAGTTTATGCTATAGCTATGTTCCGTTGGTGCGTCCTTTTCTGTTCAATCCCGCTCCTGCTGGCGCAAAGCGACGATGTCCGCGCCGTCCTGACACAGTCCCAGGAAGCCTGGAACCGCGGCGATCTGGCGACCTTCGCCTCCTACTACGAAGATTCGCCGGAGACCACATTCATGGGGCGGGAAGTGGTCCACGGTGG
>PMVV01000032.1 GCA_003166475.1 Bryobacterales bacterium
GACGCGGCAAACAAATACGTTTGTACAAAGGGACCTAGGCTATTCTTGATTCCTCTTACTTGACTGGCATTCATTGTGAGTGCGCCTTTGGTACAAAGTATTTATTGGTGAATGGTAATTAACAGGCCAGCCTGTGTTGGAATAGGCTTGGACCAAATTCCGGGTTGAACCTCCGTGTAAACCGCTGCAACAATTTGTGAATCCCCATTTGGCAGATTAGGAACCTTGGCATTGATCTGAAAAAGGCCCGGTTCTACCTCACCGGCCCACGCCGCCCCACCCCATTCAGCCAAAGCACATTGCGTATCGCAGGTTGTGATTGCCGGTGGGGGCCATTGGGTTGTAAGGTAAATTGGTGGGCAGTTGAAATAGGGCTGTCCGTTGTAGGTCTGTGCACCGCTTACTTCCTCGCAACCAGCCAACGCTGCCGGTTCAGCGACCAGCAGATTACCGGGAAGTTGCGGGCTTGTTGGGCCAAATCCAGTTCCATAAAGGGATATGATCTCACCGGGTTGTGCAGGCCGTGAAACCACTCCAGGGATTAGACTAGGTTTGCCAACCAGCACGCCATCACTGTGTCTAGCCGCCACGTAGTTACCGCCCACAACAAAGAAAGCTGGATCGTATGTACCAGCCACAGCCGGTCCACTTCCACCCGCCACAACCGCTCCATTCGACGGGATTGCAAAAGGTATGCCGTACTGTGCGGGCCAATTCCACCCGAACAACTGGCTACCCTGCGCCGTCGTCACGAGAATTCGGGCACCCGTTATCGATACAAATTCCGTATACGACGTATTCGAAAGAATCGCGAGGACCTCTGCATCATGTGAAACGAGTACATTCAGTTGTGTGGGGCTAATATACTCAACGTATGTTGGTTCGTAGGCGCATTGCCAATACGCTGCTGATGGTGGAGTGGGAACGTTGCTGCTGTTATAGCCCGGAAGGTAGCTGTAGCAGATTTGAATCGAAACCGATACTCCATCCAAGGAAGTTGGAAGTGTTCCATTCACGAAATCGGATGTAGTCCACGTTCTTGTGCTTGAGGCCAGATTCGTTCCGAAAATCGACACCCAACTGTTCGATGCTAAACCGGCAAGCTGAAAACTGGCACCATTTGTGATCGCCGCAACTTCGGGGGCTTGTCCGAGGGCTTTTGCGGCGAGAGCCAATAGCAATAAGACTGCTGATAGAGTTTGCCTCATTTTGCATCCTTTCCGCATTATCGTACTTGTAGATCTGAAACTCAATCCCCTGCCCATCAGCAAGTCGGCAGTGCTCCGGGCGTGATTCGCAAGGCCCGACGCCATTGGAGTCGGGGACGGCTACGAGCGGAACAGAGCCGCTGACAAGCCGTCGCCGGGAATGCCAGAGGTCGATTGGGGCGGGCTTCAAGCGAATTGGCGGCACTGTGAGCGTTCTGCCGGGTGTTCTGGCGACGTTGGTGATCGGAGCCGCAGCGCAGGCCTGCCCTCCACAGGTTTCAGACGAACGCCCGCCGGTATTGTTTGGGGACACCGGCGGACGCGCCGAGGGCCTTGGCGGCGTGGAGCGGCCAATATGGGTTGGCAGAAATTCGCGCGCCAGCAGCACGATGTCCGCCTGTCCGGCGCGAATGATTCCGTCGGCCTGATGCGCTTCGGTGATCATCCCCACCGCGCCGGTAAGGATGCCCGACTCGCGCCGGATGCGCTCCGCGAATGGCGTCTGGTAGGCCGGCCCAATTTGCTTCTTGGCATGCGGCACGACCCCGCCGGACGAGCAATCCATCAGGTGGACGCCCAGCGGCCGGAGACGGCGGGCCAACTCCACGGAATCCTGGAGCTGCCAGCCGTCCTCCACCCAGTCGATGGCCGAGATGCGCATGAACAGCGGCAGGGAATCCGGCAGCGCGGCGCGCACCGCGGCGGCCACTTCCAGGGCCAACCGGATGCGGCCGTCGAACGCGCCGCCATACTCATCGGTGCGGTGGTTGGTGAGTGGCGAGAGGGCCGATCTGTCGCAGTCGAGATTGAAAAGACGAACAGAGAGAAGATCCTCCGCGATATTCTGAAATGCCACATTTATCTGCACGCAGGCGCGGACCTCGCCATAGTTGGGCTGCCAAAACACTACCCGCATACCAAAGGCGTCTGGCATCTGCACGAGTTCGGGATGCGGCGACTCCGCGAATGCATGACCTACGGCTTCGGAACGGCTGACACGCTTGGCCGAATTCTGCTGCTTGGCTTCGAGCAGTTCGTCGCGTCGACTAACGCGCCGCTTTCCAGGAAGACGCGATTGGAAATGCGCAGACAGGCTGCCGCACAAGCCTCGGCCGCAGGTTAGTACTGTTAAGTCGGCTTGGCGGCCGTAATGGGAGAATCTTTGCAATTTGACGCATAACGCGGTTATAGCGGCGCCCTGGATTCTCTTGGATGACCTGGATTCGCACGACCGGCGCCACCAGCCGGGCGCTTCGAACCGATCCCGCCATAGTTGATGGAATCCCAGAGCACAGCGTTGCGGATTGCGGCGAAGCCGATCGCTCATTCCGAACTGATGGCGATCACCATTCCGGAGTGCCGATCATCGTCGGAGCGAAGCGACGCTGGGCCGTTCCTGGTTTGACTCTCCATCCGATTTATGCCAATATAGGCATGTACCAACGGATGAAGAACCTCACGTGGCTTGCCGATTCCCGCTCCAACGTGAAGTCATTTCCGGCCGGCGTTCAAGACGATGTCGGCTATGCGTTGTACGCCGCGCAATTGGGCGAGCGGAGTGTTAAGGCCAAGCCACTGCATGGTCTTGGCGGCCAGATGATGGAGATTGTGGCGTGGGACGCTAGCGGGAACCTACCGCGCGATCTATACGGTCTCGATTGGAGAATCGATTTACGTGCTCCACGCCTTCCAGAAGAAGTCCAAGGCCGGGATGGCGACACCGAAGCCGGAGATGGA
>PMVV01000270.1 GCA_003166475.1 Bryobacterales bacterium
CGAAGATTGGCCAGTTAAGTCGGCTTGCCGACCGTGATGGACCGAATCGTGACAAGTTGACGGAAAACGCGCAAACCATTGAATTGAAGGCGGGTCCATGGGACCCGCGCCGGCCGAGGGCCTGCCCCGCATAGCGGCAAGCCGCAAACGGAGTATCGGCTGAAGACCGCGGAGGCCACCTAAAAGGTGGCCTGCGGCCAGGATTGGCCGCCCCACAAGAGCCGATTGACAATCGGCCTGCAGGTTGCCAACGTTGCCAACCTGCCCCACAAGACTTTCGCGTCCAGTTACAGGTCTCAGACGAACGCCCGCCGGTATTGTTTGGGGACACCGGCGGACGCGCCGAGGGCCTTGGCGGCGTGGAGCGGCCAATATGGATCGCGCAGAAACTCCCGCGCCAGCAGCACGATGTCAGCCTGTCCGGCGCGAATGATTCCGTCGGCCTGATGCGGTTCGGTGATCATCCCCACTGCGCCGGTAAGGATGCCCGACTCGCGCCGGATGCGCTCCGCGAATGGCGTCTGGTAGGCCGGCCCAATTTGCATCTTGGCATGCGGCACGACCCCGCCGGACGAGCAATCCATCAGGTCGACGCCGAGCGGCCGGAGACGGCGGGCCAACTCCACGGAATCCTCGAGCTGCCAGCCGTCCTCCACCCAGTCGATGGCCGAGATGCGCATGAACAGCGGCAGGGAATCCGGCCACGCGGCGCGCACCGCGGCGGCCACTTCCAGCGCCAACCGAATGCGGCCGTCGAACGAGCCGCCATACTCATCGGCGCGGTGGTTGGTGAGCGGCGAGAGAAACTCGTCGATCAGGTATCCGTGCGCGGCATGGATTTCGACGACCTGGAATCCGGCGGAGAGGGCCCGCCGCGCAGCCGCCGCGAAGGCCTCGACGATGGCGCGGATCTCGGAGGTGGTCAGCTCCGCAGGCGCCGGTTCTTGCGGGCGGAACGGGATGGGACTGGGCGCGACGGTCTGCCAGCCGCCCTCGGATTCGGGAACGACGGCGTCGCCTTCCCACGGAACTCGCGTGCTGGCTTTGCGCCCGGCGTGCGCAAGCTGGATACCCGGCACGCCGCCCTGCTCCCGGATGAATCGCGTGATGCGCGCCAGCATTTCGATGTGCGCGTCCTTCCAGATGCCGAGATCGGCGGGCGAGATGCGGCCCCGCGGCTCGACGGCCGCGGCTTCCGTGATCAGCAGTCCCGCGCCGCCAACGGCGCGGCTGCCGAGATGCACCAGATGCCAATCGTTGGCGAAGCCGTCGTCGCTCGAATACTCGCACATCGGCGAGACGGCGATACGGTTGCGGATGGTGACGCCGCGAATGGTGAGTGGAGAGAAAAGATCGGGCATATCGAGCATCTTAACGAATCCGATCGATCCTTGCGGCCAGGCCTTGCAGCGCCACATTACTCAGACTGAAATCCTGGAGATCGCCGAAGAAAGCCAGGCTGCTGGCATAGAGCGGCTTCGTCCCGTTTTACCGTTTTCATAGATCGCTATGATCGGTTCCGGCAGTAACAAGTCCAATCCACGAAACTGCCCGAGGATCAAAACCTGTTATTGGCCGCTGATGAACGCGGATCAACGCAGATAAAACGAGGGACAGCCGGCGGCATGCGACCATCTGTCCCGTCGTCCGGCGTGACTGGCCGAGCGGCCTGAAGGTGCGCAAGGCTCTAACCGTTTTCCCTGAGTTTTTCGCAGTTTTTCACCTTTTTTCGCGCATCTCCGACTTGCATCGAATTGCATTGACTTGCGACGCCGGGTACCGTTAGATACCATTTGTTTAGCCTAGCGTGCGCAAAACCTCATTTATCGCATCGAATCGGATCATCGGGCGCGGATCGTTGAATTGGATCGCGGGACGCCCCATCGTGGTTTCGTTCGAGGTCACCGACTCCTGCACTTGTTACTGCCGGCACTGCGATCACGGGGGGCCAAAGGACGAGAGCGCCAATCTGCGGCCGCACGAATACCGGCGGTACATGGAGGCGTTGCGGCCGTGCGTGGTGCAGGTTTCGGGCGGCGAGCCGATGATGCGCGACGATCTGGCCGAGATCGTGCGCGAGATCAAAGGCGGCGCCCAGGTGCCGTATACCATCCTGGTATCGAACTGGTCGCTGATGACGGAGGAGCGCTACCTGGAGTTGCGGGCGGCGGGCGTGGATCAGTTTTCAGTGAGCCTGGATTTCCCCGACGAACGGCACGACGATTTCCGCGTGCATCCGGGGCTGTACAAGCATCTCAGCGAGATTGTGCCGCGGCTGGCGCGATTGGGCCACGACGATATCGTGCTGAACAGTTGCATCACCAGCGCTAACGTGGGCGAGATTGCGGCGATGGCCGGCAAGGCGCGGGAATGGGGCGTTAACCTTTGCTACAGCGCCTATTCGCCCAAGCGCACGGGCTCGCGCGAATACTGCCTGGAAAGGCCCGAGCAGTTGCGGGCGCTCAACGCCGGATTGGACATGGTCGAGGGGATGCGCGACGAGACCAACTGGATCGTCAACTCCAGGAGCACGCTGGACGCGACGCGGCGGTACTTCGCGGAGGGCGGCACGCCGGGGTGCAAGGCGGGCCTGCGATTTCTGGTGGTGCGGAGCGACGGCATGCTGCAGCCGTGCTCCATGCAATTCCAACAATTCCCGTTGGAGGCGCGCGAGTGCATGGCGCGCGAATTCACGGCGCACAACACTTGCGGCGAATGCTACGTGTCCATCCGCTCATACCTGGACAAGAGCTTCACGCAGCTTTTGGGCGAAAACGTGGCGGAGTTTTTTTCGTTGCAGGGGCGTGAGAAGGCCTATTGACAATCGGCCGGTTGGGGGGGCGGCCTGTTCCCGCCGAGCACTTCGGTGACCGACCTGTGCACGGCACCCCCACGCCACCACAGAATGCCGCGGTAGGCCTGGACGACGATCTATTATTGAGGCTCGCATAATACAGTGACAGCAACTTAGCCCTTTTGCCCGCGGCCAAGATTGGCCGCCCCACATCAGCCCCAAGGCGGCGCTTCGTTCCGTTTCAATTGCCCGCACGCGGCGAAGATATCCAGGCCGCGCGGCTTGCGGATAAAGCATCCCATCGACCGCCGCACGATGGCTTGGAAACTGGCGACCCGCTCCGGATCGGGCGTCTCGAATGGGATGCCCGGACCCGGATTGAGCGCGATCAAATTGACCTTGGCGTTCAGGTTGGCCAGCAACCGCACCACGCGGCGCGCGTCGGCGTCGGTGTCGTTCACGCCCTTTAGCAGCACATACTCGAAGGTGAGCTTTTCCCAGGGGCGCAGCGGATAGGCCTTGCATGCCGCCAACAAGTCCTGCAGATGGTATTTCCGCGTGATGGGCATGAGCTCCTGCCGCATCTCTTCGGTGGAAGCGTTCAAGGAGATCGAAAGCCTGGGGCGCACCGGCTCGCGCCCTAGCTCTTCGATTTTTGGAATGATGCCGGCAGTCGAAACGGTGATGCGCCGCGGCGGAATTCCCACGCCTTCCGCATCCGTCAGCAGGCGCGTGGCTTTCACCACGTTCGCCAGATTCAGCAGCGGCTCGCCCTGCCCCATCATCACGATGTTGAGCCGCGTGCTGTCCTCGAGCAGGCCGTTATCGCGCGCCACCAGCAGCACCTGCCCCACAATCTCGCCCGCCGTGAGGTTGCGCTCCAGTCCCATCAGCGCGGTCATGCAGAACTTGCAATCCACCGGGCAACCCACCTGGCTCGAAATGCAGACGGTGTCGCGCTGGTCCTCGGGCATCAGCACGGTCTCCACGGTGCGGCCGTCTTCCAGGCGCAGCAGGTAACGCCGCGTGCCATCCGCCGATTGATAGCGCTGCGCGATCTCCGGCAGGCCCACGCGGCGCGCGCCGCCCAGGTCCTGCCGCAGCGCGGCGGGCAGCGTGGAAACCTGCGCGAGGTCGGCAACTCTCTGGTGGTACAAAGCGGTGTAGATTTGTTTGGCGCGAAACTGCGGATGGCCGGGCCCCAGAGCTTCCCGAATCTCGGTCAGTTCCATGCCCAGCAGCGACTCGGACATCTCCTTCGATTATTGCATGGCCAGTTCGCGGTATTCGGCTT
>PMVV01000192.1:0-11081 GCA_003166475.1 Bryobacterales bacterium
ACGGCTCGGAAATTGAACCAGGACTCTGCTTAACACGACGAGCATACTGGCGATAAATCGCGAACATCTTGCAATTCGTCCGGCAAGATCCCCAGCAGATGCAGAAACATTTTACGATGAATACTCACAAGGTCAAACCGACAGGAGAATCCGATCAACATGCCTGAAGACGTTGCGAGACCTGCCTCCGGGAGACGGCAGATCGCCCGGGCCGCTGTGCTCGGCGGAGTATGGCTGGCGATGAGGCCGCAGATAGGCGCCGCCCAGACGGTCGAAGCCGATACGGTTCTGAACGTCCGGCAGTTCGGAGCCAAGGGAGATGGGAAGAGCGACGATACCAAGTCGATCCAACGGACGATTGATACAGCGGCTGCACGTGGCGGTGCCGTGTTCCTGCCACCTGGCGTGTATCCGTCATCAGAACTGCAAATGCGCCCGCACGTCTCGCTCACTGGCATTCCGGCCTGGGATTACGAGCACGGATTCGGCTCCGTCATCCGGTTGGCCGATGAACATGCCCGATGCTTGCTCAATATCACCGGCGCGTTTGGCGTCACCGTCGAAGGAATCTCCCTCGATGGTGGCAAACTCGGTACTCGCGTGCACGGTGTCTGGCTAAACAAGACGGATTATGGCAAGCAGGAGGACACATTCCGCATCGAACGGTCCCAGATCGCGAATTTCAGCGGTGACGGTGTGCGTCTCACGCGTGCCTGGTGTTTCTCCATCCGCCATTCGATGATCGCTTACAACTCGGGCGACGGCATTTCGCTGCGCGGTTGGGACGGGTTCTTCCTCGACAATTGGCTTTCTGGAAATAACGGCGCCGGGTTTGCCGCGCGTGAAGAGAACGCCTCCTGCACGTTTACCGGCAATCGTATAGAGTGGAACCGCGAGGGCATTCTGATTGTCGGCGGCGACGGCTATAACATCACCGGCAATTTCTTCGATCGCGCCGGATCTTGCGGGTTGGCCGTGTTGGGCGGTGAGCAGATGACGATCACCGGCAACTTCGTCAAACGCAGTGGGAAAAATGCGAAACCCGGCACATACGATTCCTCGCAGATCCGGCTGGAGCGCACACGCGGCGTTACCTGTTGCGCCAACAACCTGCAGGTTGGGCGGGACGATGGCGGGGACGGTGTTTGGTCGCCCTCCTACGGCATCGTTTACAAAGAGCTACAGAACTGCGTCATCGGCAACAACGTGCTGCACGAAGGCGCACTCCAACAACTGATGGTGGATTTGGGCGGCCACGGTGAGGGAGCGGTAGTGAAAGACAACCCCGGCTGTCTCTCACCACACGCAGGCTAAGACCTGTCCGTAGTTCCTACGATCATCCCCGCACCCACGCTCGTCACCCCGGCCACCAACACGACCAAAACAAGCTGACGCGCATGGTGCGACAAACCGTTGGGGCGTTCACCGTATTCAAGGAATCAACCGCGCGCCGTGTCCTAGAAACTACGACGGCGTCCGGAATCGGTTCCGCGCGCCGCCTATGCGCCGTGAAGCGACTGCTCTACGACTTGGCGTGTTCCATGCGCGTTGTCCCATCGCGCATCAGTGAGGCGGTAGCTCATCCAAATGCGAACGTCGTCCCATCTACGGCATGCCCGTGCTTCGGCGCTCACCAAGAATTATCCATTATGTTGTGCACAACATAATGGGTCATTTCTCGCGAGTGCCGAAGCCACCACCCCGATTGGAGGCGTTTTTTTTCGGCACTTTCTCGGCCTGGGCCGCTGGAAGCCGCTCGGGACGGGTCGATGCATCTGCCGCTCCGGTTACTAAGACATTCGACCAACGCCCTGTAGGATTCACACGCCTGACGCGCCTGGCCACGAACCCAGGGGGGCGTTCAGCGCGCGCGCGGTATCCACGACGCTTGGCAGTGCCCTAAGTCGGCCCCCGGAGACGGCCCCTGGCGCGCCGGCCACGCGGCCAGCGAACCGGGCTGGGCGGGCCGGCATCCTTGGATGCGTTGACGCAACGCGCTGAAGGCCTTGCGGCGCGGTGGCAGAGGTTCCTACACGCTCAGATCACGCGGCGGGGTGCTCCCGTGAATGAATGGCAGCCGAAAGGCGAATCGGCAGCAGAGCGTTCGGCGGTTAATTAAGGAAGGCGGTAGATTAAGCGGGGGCGGCGATTGGGATTTGCGGGTTCCCGACAATCCGGCCGGAGCCTCCAATAGACGGCGCCCATCCCCAGCAGGTATCCCGAGAACCGGCCCATGCAACAATTGACCATGATCCGAACGATCCTCTCTGTCTTCCTTCTGGCGACCGCCACCTTGCGAGCTGGCGCTCCGGTATACGTGGCGTTGTGGTTCGATACCGAGGACTACATCGAGCCGGCTGCCGACGACGCCGCGCTGCGCATTGCGCGCGATCTAACGGGCTTGGGGGTGCGCGCCACTTTCAAAGTCGTCGGCGAGAAGGCGCGCGTGCTCGAACAGCGCGGGCGGTGGGACGTGGTGCGAGCTTTGGCGCTACATGATATCGGCTATCATTCGAACTTCCATAGCGTGCAGCCCACGCCCGCGCTCTACCTGCGGGACCTCGGCTATGTGGAGGGCGCGGCGGAGTTCGAGCGCCGCGAGGGGCCTGGCGCGCTCGATCTGGCGCGCATCTTTGGCGTGCGGCCGAGTTGTTATGGACAGCCGGGCAATTCCTGGGCGCCGCAGTCTAACGCCGCTCTGAGGCACATGGGGATTCCGGTTTACTTGGATGAAGGCTCGCAAGTGGGGCTGAACGATCAGCCGTTTTGGTATGGCGGATTGCTGTACATCTACAACATGGGCCGGTTCCAGCTACGCGCGCCGCTCGATGGGGACGAGCCGGTGGCGAAGAGCAACGAGCGTTTCGAGCGCGCGGCCGCTGAGCTTACATCGCATGGCGGCGGCGTCATCAGCATCTACTATCACCCGACCGAATTTGTGACGACGGAGTTCTGGGACGCCGTGAATTTTGCCCACGGGGCCAACCCCGAGCGCACCGCGTGGCGCCGTCCGCGGCGGCGGACCGAAGCTGAGTCGGAGCGGTGCTATGGGATTCTGCACGACTATGTGGCGCATGCGAAGGGCGTGCCGGGCGTGCGGTTTGTAACCGCGCGCGAACTTTTGCAGCTTTACGGAAGCCCCGCGCCGGCGCCGGCGGAGCGCGCCCGGATTGCGACGCACATGTCCGCGCGGCAGACATTTCTGGCGACCGAAGACGGGACGCTGTCGGCGGCCGATATGCTGCTGAGCCTGCTTGGTATGCAGCCTGAACTCGTGGATGGACCGGCGATGCGCATCGCCAGCAGCCTGGCCGGCGCAAGCCTTGCGCGGGCGGCTTTTGAGCGGGCCAAGACGGATGCGGTGTCGTTCATCCGCGCGAACAAACGGCTGCCGGCGGCGATCTGGATCGGGGCAGAAAAGCTCTCGATTGGCGACTTCGCAGCTACGCTGGCGGGCGACGATGAGGCCGCCGCCGAAATCGTAGTCCGGCGGGCCAACCTGGAATTCGAAAAGTATTTCTCGAATGAGCCTCGCAAGGCGTTTGATTGGCCGATTCACCCGGAAGGCTTCAGTGCGCCAGAGTTGCTGGAGTTAGGAAAGCTGCAAGGCTGGACGCTCAAGCCGGCGCGGCTGAGATAGGCTGCGTGAGCGGCGCTAAGCGGAAACAAGAGCCACCCGAGCCCAAGCCAATGCAGCGAAAGATCTTCTGGATCACTTTCATGTTCCTGGGGCTAATTGCCGATTTTGCGTTGCCTATTTGGTGGGCGCTGGGAGCAACCATTCCAATTTTCTGCGTAAGCTGGTGGGTGGCATATCGGAGCGAGTGGTTTTGACCGCCAGCATTTGCCGAGCCATGCGCAAGTCGGGGCAAACCCGCCTTGCGTAAATGGGTCGCAAGCCAACCTTATAGCGGTGCGTCCGGCTGGCGGCACGTTCCGCCCACCACTGCCAACTTGAAGTGGCGGACGGTGTTCGATTGGGAAGCGCCTTCCGTCACATCGCGCACGCGCGGGCGATCCCGCAGGAACAGGGCCGCCAGCCATTCCTCAGCCAAAGCATCGTTCCACGGAAGGTAATGGTCCAACCCTGCGAAGCACAGCTCGGCATGCCAGTTGCCAGTTATGTCGCGCCTCAACGTGACCGTAACGCCGGAAGGGAGGTGTCGGGCCGACGTCCTCCGCAGGTAGTTCTCGCTGATCTCCCGCAGGCCGCCAAGGAGCGCGCCTGTGCGTACGAAGTCCTGGCCGGCGTTGAAACGCAACAATTTCGCAACATTCGCAATCGTCCAATCACTGCCGAATATCCGGCCCTGGGTAGGCTGCGGGTCAAGGGGAGCGTTCATGACTCCTCAATGATCCCACGGTTGCCCGACCTCGCGGCGTCTGCGCACCAGTCTGAGCCTTCGGCGGGCGGGCGTGAATCAGGATCCCGTGTCTTATGGAGCGGAGATGGTGTCTTCCGATGTGAAAGGAGAGGCCGGCAATCCGTCCGAGTTGTAAAGATTCACTACCGGCGCATTTGCCCAGCCGTACCTGACGTACTTCGGTTCGGCCACCCTTGCATTGCCGACCACGACGGTCCCGCCGTCAATGCGCGCCGTCGCAGGCACAAAGCGGCCATCGTCTCCGGCAATCTCAAACCCTTGGAGAATGCCTCCCCTGGCAACCAGTCCACTAGCAGCGTGATGGAACCAGACACGCCCACCTTCACCATCGGGAGTTGCCTGTCGAAACAGAGGGCCGGAATACTCCACGTTTTCGCCATAGGCCAAAGCCCGTGCCGCCAACGCAAGCCGCGCACCGACCGTCTGCTTGTCGCCTGGATGGACATTGTCCGGATCGCCGATATCGACGGTCACGACCATCGCGGTATTCGCCACAGAGAGGCTGCGACGTTGTGCTTCGCGGATGATGGCCCATTCTTCGGTGGCGTTCGATTTGAAGTTGGCGATCTGCACGTAGAGGAATGGAAAATCCCCTTCATGCCACTGCGCGCGCCAGTCGGCGATGAGGGCCGGGAAGATTCTGGCGTACAAAGGAGCGAAGGCTCGCCGGCTGTTGGATTCGCCCTGATACCAGATCACGCCTTTAATGGTGTATGCGGCGGGGATACGCGTATCCCACTACGTTCCGTATCCCGCCGCGCGCGCGTTCGAGCGTACCAAAATGCGCCACTCGCAGGATGTTATGCTCAGTTCCGGAGGCGGCCGGGAGGTTTCACTCTCATCATCCGTCTCTATCGTTGGAGGACTTTGTCCGTGAAGACAGCAAGAGTACCGTTCGCGCTGCTTGGCCTCACGCTGTTCGCCGTGGGTCTCAGCGCCGAAGAGGGCATGTGGATGCCGCAACAGATTTCGGAGATGGGCGCCAAACTCAAGGCTCTGGGATTCCAAGGCGATCCCAAAGCCTTTGGCGATCTTACGGGGCAGCCGATGGGAGCGGTGGTATCGCTGGGCGGCTGCACGGCATCTTTCGTGTCGCCCGACGGCCTGATTGTCACCAATCACCACTGCGTCGCCGGTGCGCTGCAGTACAACTCCACGCCCACGCGCAACCTGCTGAAGGACGGCTTCCTGGCCAAGACCCGCAAGGAAGAGCTTTCCAACGGACCGGGATCGCGAGTGTGGGTGACCACTTCGGTGGCCGACGCGACCAGCGCGATCGCCGGGAATATCGATCCGAGGACGACGGATCGCGCGCGCTACGGCTTGATCGAACGCAGAATCAAGGAGCGTGTGGCCGCCTGCGAAAAGGGCGGACAGCGCTGCAATGTGGCTTCCTTCTTCGGTGGATTGAAGTACTTCGAGATCGCCCAGATGGAGATCAAGGATGTGCGGCTGGTTTACGCGCCGGCCGACGGGATCGGAGTCTTCGGTGGGGAGACGGATAACTGGCGCTGGCCGCGCCAGACCGGAGACTGGGGCTTTGTCCGCGCCTATGTCGGCAAAGACGGCACGCCGGCGCCTTTCTCGATGGACAACGTTCCGTATCAGCCGAAGCACTGGCTGAAGGTCGCGCAGGCGGGTGAGGAACCCGGGGATTTGGTCTTCGTCGCGGGCTATCCCGGGCGCACGCAGAGGCACCAGACTTATGAGCAGGTGAAGGAAACCGCGGATTGGGCTATGCCGCGGTCCATACGGCTGGCACAGGAACAATTGGCGATTCTGGAGCAGGTTTCGAAGCAGGATAAAGCGATCGCGATCAAAGTTGCGGGGCGCATTCTGGGCTTGAACAATGGTCTGACCAACACGAAGGGCGAACTGGAAGGGCTGGTGAAGGGGGGCAGCCTCGCCCAAAAAGAAGCCCAGGAAAAGGAACTCGAGGCTTGGATCGCCGCCGACCCGGCGCGCCAGGAAAAGTATGGCGATGTTCTTCCCGCGCTGCGCACGCTTCAGGCGGAAATCCAGAAAACGCGGGAGCGGAATTCCGCGATGGCACTGCTGACAGGCTCGTCGAGTTACCTTAGCGCGGCAGAGAGCCTCTACCGGCTTTCCGTGGAGCGCCCCAAGGCTGACGTCGATCGGGATCAGGGATTCCAGGAACGCGACTGGCCCAGGATTCGCGACGGCCAGGAGCGTCTCCAGCGAACGATCGATGCTAAAGTCGATCGGGCGACGCTTACGTGGGCGTTGGGCATCGCCGCCGCTCTCCCGGAGGGCCAGCGTATCCCGGCGGTGGATCAGGCAGCCGGCCTAAGGTTGGGCATGTCCAAAGCCGATGCCGACCTGGCCATTGGCGCTTACCTCGATGGATTGTACGCAGGCACAAAGCTCGCCGATCGCGATTTCCGCCTGAGCCTGATCGGAAAGAGCACCACGGAGCTGTTGGCGACCAAAGACTCCTTCATGCTGCTTGCCGCGGCCATGGCACCGCTGGCGGACGCGAATCGCGAAGCCGCTAAGGTTCGCGGAGGAACGCTGGAGCGTCTGATGCCGCGCTATATGGAGGCCCTGCTGGCCAAATCGGGCGGGCTAGTGGCTCCGGACGCCAACGGCACCTTGCGGGTGACCTACGGACAGGTGAAGGGCGTAGACGCGCGGGACGGTTTGTATTATAAGCCGCAGACAACGCTCCGCGGCATCCTTGAGAAGAACACTGGAGAGGGGGATTTCGACGCTCCGAAAGTGCAGCTTGACGCCATAAAGGCGCTGCATGCGGGCAAGAGGTCCCCGTTTGTGGATGCTTCGCTCGGGGACGTTCCGGTCAACTTCCTTTCCACTGTGGATACTACCGGTGGCAATTCGGGATCTCCAACCCTGAACGCCAAGGGCGAACTGGTCGGGCTTCTGTTCGATGGCACCTATGAGTCGGTCGCCTCCAATTTCGTTTTCAATGTGGCGACCACGCGCTCGATTCATGTGGATGCCCGGTACATGCTGTGGAACATGGCGGAGGTGGACGGCGCTGTGAATCTCTTGCGGGAGATGTCGATCCCCGGATATGAGCAGGAGGTATCGGCGCCCTCCCGGTCCTCGGCCAAACCCGTTGCGGCGCGGTAGACGCGCCCGGATTTCGTTCTGTCGCGGGTAGATGCGGGAGACGTCCGCGAAATCCTGCTGGCGCTCTCTATCGGTGCAGTAGCTTCCAGTTCAAGAATATCGGTGGGATGTTCAAATTCTCCGGCTTCACCTCTTGACGGGCCTCCTTAGATTCACTACGAGGCCGTCGCGGGCTGAGTGCTTGGCCGAGAGCCTGGCGGAAAGCCTGCCCCGCGATTCCCGGAGCATTCCCATACATGGGAAAAAATAAGTGGCATTGGGTAGGACAACCTTCTCACGTTCCCCAGTTTGCAGGCGGGCGCCGCCTGGCCGCTGCTTCTCCCCTGGGCCTTCGAGCGATCACACACCTCGCCGATCCCGTCCATCGGTTTCGTCCTCCTGACGCTCTCGATGAACTCCCATAGTTTTCAGTCGCCACGCTGGATTGGAACATTCCTCATGGTTCTTTTCGCGGTCATTACCGTGACACTCGGCAGGTGTATGGTGCAGATGGAGCGCGATCCCATTCTCAGCCGGATCGCGGGCACCAAGCCGGGAGAATTGGGCGCCGCGTTCTATCTCAGGCTGGCTCGCTACGGCGCGCTGCCCTTCTTGGGACTGCTGGCGCGGCAGTTCCCTTCGATCTCGAATACGCTTCTTTCGGCGATCCAGCCTGCCCTGGAAGCCTTGAAATAGGGGCGCCTCTACGCCGCCTGGACCCAAACCTTCTGCGCGGCCGAGCGTCCCAACTGCACGCGCTGGCCGTCGACGCGCAGGGTCAGCGTGTCGTCGGCGTTGCGCGCTTCAACGCTCACCCTGGAACCGGGCCGCACTCCCAAGCCTTCCAGATATTCCAGCAGCCGGCGGTCGCGCTCGTACACGCTGGTGACGGCCACGGCCTCGCTGGCCGTGCTTTCGTCGAGGGTCTTCAGGCCGCGGCGGCGCCGGTCGGCGGGCGTGTCGACGCCCACGCGGTTGCCGTGCGGGCAGGACTCTCCGGCGCCCAGCTTTTCGGCGAGCTTGCGTTCGAAGTCGCCCGAAACGGCGTGTTCGAGCTGCTCGGCCTCGTCGTGGACCTTGTACCACTCCATGCCGAAGATCTCGGTGAGCATGCGCTCGATCAGGTGGTGCCGGTTTAGAATGCGATTGGCGATTTCGCGGCCGGCGGGGGTCAGGGTGATGTGGCCCTCGTCGTCCACGCGAATCAGCACATCGCGCTTCAGGCGCTTGATGGCCATGGTCACGGCGGGAGCCGTGACGTTCAGCCAGCGCGAGAGCGTGGCCGCCTTCACGGTTTCCCCCTCGGATTCGGCTTCCGCGATGGCTTTGAGGTAATTTTCCTTGGAAATGGTGATTTTCACGCGCTTGCTCCGATTGTATCGCGCTGTGGGAGAATCGAGAGCGGGACTCGAGACCTATGGAGCAACTGCTGGCGGCTGTCGAATCGGCCCGCATCTACGACCTGGCGCAGCCCTATTACCCGGGGATGCCGCACCATCCCAATCATCCGCCGTTCCTGTTCGGGTTGAACAAGAAGCACGGCGATTATGTGGCGCGTAATGGCGCGAGTTCGGCTTCCGAAGGTCTGACGCTGGGCGGGCACGTGGGCACGCATATCGACGCGCTGTGCCATTTTTCGTGCGGCGGTAAGCTGCACGGCGGAGAAGAGGCGGCGGAGCTGCAAACCTACGCGAGCGGGCTGGAGCGGTATACGGTCGACACCATTGCGCCCATTCTGCGCCGCGGCGTCCTGCTGGATATTGCCGGGCACGCAGGCACGGAGGCGCTGCCCGCCGATTTCGAAATTACACCCGAACAGTTGGACGCGGCCGCGGCTGCGGCGCGGGTGGAAGTGCGGCCCGGCGATGTAGTGTTGTTGCGTACGGGATGGGCGCGCTTCTGGGACGATGCCGCGCGCTTCATCGCGCAGGTGCACGGGCCGGGGCCGGGCGCGGCGGGCGCGCGCTGGCTCAGCAGCCGGGGTGTGTTCGCCGCCGGCTCCGATACCGTGGCCTTCGAGAAGGTGCCCGACTCAAACATGCCGGTGCACGTGCATCTGCTGGTGGAAAGCGGCATACACATTATCGAGTGCCTGAACCTGGAGCAACTGGCGGCCGAGCGACGGTATAATTTCTTATTCGTGGCTACACCGCTGAAGATTCGCGGAGGCACAGGCTCGCCGATCCGCCCGCTGGCTATCGCATGACGACGCCGTCCGACTTCGCCCCCGTGCGAGAAGGGGAACAGATCGACGCACAGGCGCTGGCCGGCTATCTGCGCGGCAAGCTCGAAGGCGTCGAGCAGGGGTTGGCGGTGCGGCAATTCCCCGGCGGGCACTCCAACCTGACGTATCTGCTGGAAGCCGGCGGGCGCGAGTACGTGCTGCGCCGTCCGCCGCTGGGTCCGGTGGCTCCCAAGGCTCACGACATGGCGCGCGAATTCAGCGTGCTGGGCGCGGTGCATCCGTTCTTTCAGCAGGCGCCGCGCGTGTTCCTGCTGTGCGAAGACCCGGCGGTGATCGGCGCGATCTTCTTCGTCATGGAGCGGCGCCGGGGATTGGTGCTACGCCGCGAAGTTCCGGCTGAATACGCGGACGATCCCGGTTTCGGCAGCCGCGTGAGCGAAGCCTTCGTGGATTGCCTGGCCGCGCTGCACGCCGTAGACGTAAACCGGGTGATGCTGGGCAAGCCGGCCGGCTTCCTGGAACGGCAGGTGAACGGCTGGGCCGAGCGCTTCGAGCGCGCGCAAACCGAAACGCTGCCGCAGATGGATCAGCTCATCCGCTGGCTGCGGGAGCGGCTGCCGGAATCGCCCGCGCCGACGCTGGTGCATAACGATTACAAGCTCGACAACATAATGCTGGACGCGAGCTGGGCGCCCACTGGGCAGGGCCGCGTGGAAGCGGTGCTGGATTGGGAGATGGCCACCGTCGGCGATCCGCTGGTGGATCTGGGCTGCGTGATGTGCTACTGGCCGGAGGCGGGAGATCCGCCGGCGCGGCGCGATGCGCTGAGCGCCATCACCACGCTGCCCGGCTGGTTCACGCGCGCACAACTTGTGGAGCGCTACGCGCGCATCACCGGGCGGGATGTTTCCGGCCTCGGCTATTATGAAGTGTTCGGTATTTTCAAGATCGCCGTGGTCCTCCAGCAAATCTATTTCCGATACCACCGCGGGCAGACGCGGGATGAGCGCTTTCGCAACTTCGACGAGCGCGTGCGCGGGCTGGTGGAGATTGCGGCCGGGGTCGCGGAGAGAACCGGTTGAGCTCCCTCTATCTGATCCGCCACGGCCAGGCCGGCACGCGCGGGCATTATGATGCGTTGTCGGATCTGGGCCGGCGGCAGGCGTACCTGCTGGGTCAGCATCTGGCGGCACAGAAGGTCCCGTTTAGGGCGTTCATTGCCGGATGCCTGAATCGGCAGCGGCAGACTGCCGAGCAAGTCTGGCGCGCTTATCGGGATGCCGGCGTCGCGGTTCCGGAAATCGTCTCGGAGCCGCAATGGAACGAGTTCGACCTGAACGCGGTCTTCAGCGAATTCGCGCCGCTGCTGAGCGAGGCCGATCCGCAGTTCAAACAGGATTATCAGGAATTGTTGCGGA
>PMVV01000192.1:11143-22256 GCA_003166475.1 Bryobacterales bacterium
ACCACCATGCGTCTGCGGGACGACGAACTGATGCTGTTCAGCTTCAACGGCGTGCCGCATTTGAACGCACCGGAGCTTCGCACCTTTCGGTAGAGACTATGCGGATCATTGAAACTGTCGAAGAATTGCGGTCGCTGATTGGGCAGGAAGTGGCCGTCGGCGATTGGTTTCCGGTCGAGCAAGCGCGCATCGACGCCTTCGCCGATGCCACCGGCGACCACCAATGGATCCACCGGGACGTGGAGCGCGCCAAGACCGAATCGCCTTTCGGCCGCACCATCGCGCACGGGTTCCTGACTCTGTCGCTGCTGAGTTGCCTCTCGTACGAGTGCTTCGAGATCCGCGGCGATTTCAAGATGCGGATCAATTACGGGCTGAACCGCGTGCGCTTCCCGGCGCCAGTGCTGGCGGGGGCGCGCATCCGGCCGCGGTTCACGCTGCAGTCGCTCGAGGCGTTCGACGAAGGGTATCAGGCGGTGTGGGCGGTCTCGATGGAGGTGGAAGGTGGCCACAAGCCGGCGCTCTATGCCGAGTGGGTGGTGCGCCTGTATACCTAGTGCGCCATGCGAAGAGCGAGTCCTGGAGGACCCGGCCCAGAGGGCACCCCGGCGTGGACGCCGGCCCCACGGCGCGCGCGGAATTGAACGAATGTTAGAATGCGCAAAGGCATGGCAATCGCACCTTCGCCTCCTCTTGAAACCACACCTGTTCGCAAGCGACGCCGGATCGCCCTCACACTGGTTGTTGCGCTCCTGCTCCTGTTGGGCCTGGATGCGCTCCTGTTTCGCACACGCCTGTACACCTCGATTCTGGAACCGGATTCCTCCGCCGGACTCCTGGAGCTGATCCTTTGGCGGGAGAAGGCGGCGCAGCAAACAGCGGGCGACAATCTGGTGGTGACGCTGGGCAATTCGCGCATGGGCTACGTGCCAAAGGTCGTGGACGAACGGCCGCGGCAGACGGGCTATGCCGTCCGGACCGCCGGTGTGGCCGGCAGCGATCCGCGCACCTGGTACTACCTGCTGCGCGACCTGGATCCCACGGCGCGCCGTTATCGCGCAATTGTGTTTGGGGTCGACGATTACGACGATGAGGATCAGGCGTTCCATCCCGATGACGATATCCGCGCGCTGCATTATTGCGTCGCCAGGCTTCGGTTGGGCGATGCCATCGAGTTCGCGTCGTCGTTTCACAGCCGCGACGTGCAGTGGGAAGCCTTTCGCGGGACGGTGTTGAAGGGGATCGCGCTACAGAGCGACATCCAGGCATTTCTGGCTCACCCGCTGAAACGAATCGCCTACGTTCAACTTTGCCACCGAGGTTGGCCCGAGTGGACCTACAACTATGTGGAATCGTCCCGCAATATGGTGGGACTTCAGATCGATTGGTCCACCCTCAAAGCGACGTACCCGCCGGAAATGACCGATGAGCAGAAGGACACGGTGCGCGGCTGGCTGCTGCACGAGACCTATCCGCAGACCGGACGACTGGCCCATTACTTTGGCACCTGGCTGGGGCGCACCGCCGACCGCTATCGCACGTCGCGCACCAAAATCATCTTTTTCCGTTTGCCGCGCGGGCCGCTGGTACGCCCGGACTACCTGGTGAAGAAACGCAGCAGTTCCATCCGGGAATTGGCGTCCCGCCCCAATGTGATCCTGGCGAACGAACACCTTTTCGATGGCCTGGAGCATCCCGAGTTCTTCAAGGACGCCTTGCACATGAACCGGGATGGAGTGGAAAGGTTCTCGGGGATGGTGGCGGACGAGGTTGCCCGCATATTGGGCCCGCCGGATGCGCCGGCCGCGAAGTGATTTGACATGCTGTTTAACACCGCACATTTCTTCCTGTTCCTCGCCGTAGTGCTGGCGTTGTTCTACGCCAGCCCGCGCGCCCTCCGCAAGTATATTCTGCTGGTTGCCAGTTATTTCTTTTACGGAAGTTGGAACTACAAATTCATTCCGCTGCTGCTGACTTTGACCGCGATCGATTACACGGCGGGCCGCTGGCTGGAGAAGGTTCCGCCCGGACCGCGCAGGAAGATGGTCCTGATCCTGAGCCTGTGCGCGAACCTCGGCTTTCTGGGCTTTTTTAAGTTCTACAATTTCCTGGGGGGCAACCTGGCTTGGGTGCTGGACAAGCCCGCCGACTCGTTCTTTTTGAATATCGTGCTGCCGCTGGGCATCAGTTTCCACACGTTTCAAAGCATGTCGTACGTAGTGGATGTGTATCGTGGCGAACAGCAGGCGGTGCGCAATCCCATCGACTATGCGTTGTTCATCTGCTTTTTCCCGCAACTGGTGGCGGGGCCGATCGTACGCGCGCGCAATTTCTTCCACGATTTCTACCACTGGCAGCCGCCCACGGCCGAGGATGTTTCGCGCGGCGTCCTGTTGATGACGCTGGGCCTCACCAAGAAGATGGCGTTCGCCGACCAGTTCGCCAAAGTTGCCAACGACTATTTCAAGAACGTGTCCGGAAATCCCGGCTGGCTGACCGCCTGGAGCGGAGTGATTGCGTTCGGGATGCAGATTTACTTCGATTTTTCGGGCTACACCGACATGGCCATTGGCATGGCGAAGTTGCTGGGCTTCCACTTCCCCGTGAACTTCCGGCGGCCGTATTTGGCTTCGAGCATCACGGATTTCTGGCGCCGCTGGCACATCTCGCTNNACGATGCTGCTCGGCGGGCTGTGGCACGGCGCGAGTTGGAACTTCGTAATCTGGGGAGGCTACCACGGCGCGCTGCTCGCGGTGGAGCGCTTCTTTCGCGGCAACCGGCAGATCCGGGAGGATTGGAATTGGCTTTATCCGCTGAAGGCGGTCGGCACTTTCGCCCTGGTCATGATCGGCTGGGTTTTCTTTCGCGCCGCCGATCTGCCGCAGAGCCTGCAGGTTCTGCGGCAGATGTTTGCCGGACGGGGACACTTGTTGCTCGCGAATTGGCACCTGGAGTTGATCGGGATTGCGCTGGTGCTGGCGGTGGTGGAGGAGAAGTTCGAGGGGTTCGAGCGGGTGATGAAGGCGCCCATGCTGGCGTACGCTTCCGCGCTGGCCTTGATGTTCCTCTGCATCGAGGTTTTTGGCGTCATCGACGCTTCGATTCCGTTCGTGTATTTTCAGTTTTGATGTTGCCATCTTTCCGGCGGGCGTAGAGGCACTTGAAGATGTGCGTGCCGCGCGCCACGGGATATATGATGTAAGCATGCCTTTGCTGCGACTCATCGCCGAGGGAGTTGGGCCGTTTGCGCGGCTCGACGTAGACCTGTCGGACGGCAAGGGCAACCCTCACCTGGGCCCCCACATTTTCGCGGGCGTGAATGGATCGGGCAAGTCGACGGTGCTGCGAACGTTGGCGTGGGTGATGGATGTCCGGGGGGCAGGATTCCCGTACGACCAGTGGGCACATATGACGGCAGGGTACGCACACTCAGGCGCCCTGCTGGTGATCGAGCCCCCTGGATGGCCTACGTACGTGTGCGGGTGCTACAAAGGCGCAGCCGACGAGGCGCATGAATGGGCAAAGTCGGCGTGGGCCGCTACCGGCCTCGACCCACAGCGATTCGGAGCCCAGATTGTTGAGACGTCGCAAGGCGCCACAAAGCGGACCACTCGGACTGCCTGGCTGGAAGAAAGTAGGGCATATCCTGGCATCGTGTTCAATATCGCGGCGTATTCCCCGTCGAGAGCGCTACGTCACATCGACACTGTCGATCTCACAAGACGGCTTTCCACGGCTCACGAGAACGCGCTTGCGTTCGAAGGGACAGTGCAGAATGAGTTGGTCCAATCCTGGCTCTTGGGCCTTTACAGTAAGCGAGCCATTGCCCACGAGCGCCGGCAATCGGGGGATCATTACACACGTACCCTGGGCCGGTTCGCAAATGCCCTCCGGCTGCTGTATGATGGCAGCATTTCGTTCGAGGTCGAGATCGAACCTGACCTACAGCCACGTCTGAAGGCCTCCGGCCGCAGTCTGGATTTCTCCCAGTTGCCTGACGGCGTGCGCAGTACCGTCGGCTGGATTGCAGACTTCATGATGAGACAAGACCTCTTCCAGTGGGACGCAAGGCTAGCTGGAAAGCGGCCTGGTGTGGTACTACTCGATGAAGTTGATGCTCACCTACACCCTCTCTGGCAGCGTAAGCTCTTGCCCGCCATGCGGGAGGCGCTTCCAGACGTGCAGATTCTCGTCACGTCCCACTCGCCTTTTGTGATTTCCTCGTGTCCGAACTCCCGCGTGCATGTCCTCGAACTGGAAGACGGGCGCGCCCACGCCCGGCCGCCGGTAGACTCACCTATCGGAGAGTCCGTCACAACCACGCTGAAGGAGATCTTCGAAGTGGACAGCCGCTTCGATATTCTGACCGAAAAGCAACTCGACGAATGGAACGCCCTGAAGAAGCGAGACGTCGCCGGATCGCTGCCGGCATCGGATAGTACGCGGCTTGAGGAATTGACGATGACCCTTGCCGATAGAAGCGACGAGCTTCGTTCAATTGTAGCCGCACCATTGACTATTCCCGAAAGCGTGCTACGGGCTCTCACAGCAGCCGAGACGAAGCCGCACCAGGTCAAACGGAAGAAACGGGCTTAGACACGGCATGGTTCACGCGCCACGCACGTTCCCGCCTCCACCTCAACTTGTCAAACACAGCAAGAAGTGGACGCTCCGTTTCCAGGCCGTTCTCAACGCCAACCCCCCGCGTGATTGGGCGACGCCGCAGGCAAAGAAGGTTCTGCGGGCGGCGCTACGCGAACTGGCTCACGGGAAGTGCGTGTACTGCGAGAGCGCTCTGGAAGTAACGACCTACTTGGAAATCGAGCATTACGTGGCGAAAACGGTCAATTCCGACCTGGCCTTCGAGTGGACCAATCTCCTGCCAGCTTGCCGACTGTGTAACAACGCCAAGGGCGAGCAGGACCACAAGGGCGCGCTCTTGAAACCGGACGCAGAGGATCCCGAGCCTTACTTCTGGATACATCCCGATACCGGCAAGCTTGAACCACATCCCAGACTCGACGAAGCGCACGCACATCGCGCCAAGGAGACGATTCGGATTTGTGACTTGCAGCGCCCGGCACTGTGCACGAAGCGAGTGGAGATGCTGATGAGAGTGCTCAGGGCGACCGGTTCGCTGTGGAAGGAACTGTGCGATCCGCGCACGGAATACAAGCCTGTGCTGCGCCACGCGCTCGAAATCCGTGGCCAGCATGCTCTCGCGGAATATGATCGAGAAAGATTCAGGAGCGCCACCCTATGAGAATCACGGCCATCGACACATACATCGCAGGCAATCCCTGGAAGAACTGGGTCTTTGCCAAGGTATCCACGAACGAAGGCATCCACGGCGTGGGTGAAGGCACGGTGAACTCTTTCGCCAAGACCGTGGAGACCGCCATTCACGAGCTGAAGCCGCTGGCGATCGGGATGGACCCGTTCCAGGTGGAGACCATCTCGCAGCGCCTGGTGCGCGATGTGTACACCGACGGCGCACAGATCCACATGTGCGCGGTGGCGGCCATCGAGATCGCGCTGTGGGACATCATCGGCAAGGCCTGCAACCAGCCCATCTACAATTTGTGGGGCGGGCAATGCCACGAAAAGCTGCGCGCGTACGCCAATGGCTGGTATCGCGGACCGCGCACGCCGGAGAGCTTCGCCGCGAAGGCCAAGGCGGTCGCCGCGCGCGGATATACGGCGCTCAAGTTCGATCCGTTTGGGTCGAGCTGGCGGTTCCTTTCGCGCTACGATTTCGATCTCGCGCTGGACATCATCCGGGCGGTGCGGGATGCCGTGGGGCCGCCGGTGGACCTGCTGATCGAAGGGCACTGCCGCTTCAACGTAGCAACCGCCGTGGAGTTCGCCGAAGCCATCCATCAATTCCGGCCCACATGGTTCGAAGAGCCGGTAGCGCACACCAACATTCCGGCCATGGTGGAAGTGGCGCGGCGCAGTCCGGTGCCCATCGCGACGGGCGAGAGCCTTTCGACCAAGCAGCAGTTCGCGGAACTGCTGAAGCACGAAGTCGTGAATATCCTGCAGCCGGAGCCGCTGAACCTGGGCGGGCTGTTTGCGGCGCGCAAGATCGCGGACATGGTGGACGCGCATTTCGGGGTCATCGCGCCGCACAGCGCGCAGGGGCCGGTTTGTTCGGCGGCGTGCGTGCAGCTCAACGCCTCCATTCCCAATTTCTTCATTCATGAACTGTTTGACGAGTTCAACGAACCGTGGGAGGGGGAGATCGTGACGCATCCCGTGCACCAGGTGGATGGCTACATCGAAGTGCCGGACCGGCCGGGGCTGGGCATCGATCTGAACATCGAGGAGATTCTGAAGCATCCGTATCAACAGGAGAACTACCTGCCGCTGTTCAAGCCTGGATGGGAGAGGCGGGAGCGTCAGGCGTGAGCCGCGCCGGGCACAGGCGCGTGAAATGCGGGCAGGCGCGGCAGTGGGCGCCTTCGCGCAGCGGGAAATGCTGACGCTCCTGCGCTTCGCGGAATTCGCGCACGGCTGCTTCGGGGGCGTCGAAGAGGGAAGGCCGCAGATCCACTGGCACGGCGGCGTTCGGGCGCAGGAAATAGACGTATGCTTCGTCGGGGGCGTGGCCGGTGAGACGTTCCAGCGCCAGGGCGTACAGGCGTAACTGCAGCGCGTATTGTTCCGCGCGGGCCTGGGCTTCGGCTGCGCTCACGCGATCTGTTTTGTAATCCACCAGCACGGTTTTGCCGCGGTCTTCAAACCACAGGTCGATCTGGCCGCGCAGCACCAGGTTTTCGATTTCCATCAGGAAATCGAATTCGTGCTCGATCATAGTGGCCGCGGCGGCGCGGCGGCCTAGCGCGCTTTTGCGAAACACATCCGCCAGCTTGGGGGCTTCGGGATCGGGCGATTCTACACCCGCGCCTGAAAGCAAAGCATGCACCTGTATACCGAACAGGTCGGCTGGCGGCCGGGCGGCCTGAGAGGCCGCCGCAGGCTGGGAGCCTGCCCCACTAAATCCCAGGTAGCGCGACAGGTAATAGCGGCGGGGGCAATCGGCGAACATGGCGATGGAGGTGACGTTGGCTTGCGCGTCGTGCTGGTCGGTTAGCACGGGCCGCTGGAGATACTGCGCCGGGACGGGCGCTTCATCGCTTTCGCGCGGCGTCGGCCGATCCGGCGGCGCGTTGACACTTCGCACCGGCAGGCGCTCTGCAACCATGGCCGCCCAGTTCTGCGGCTTCTTTCCATTCGTTGAGAACGACAGCACCAGGTGCTCTTCGGCTCGGGTCATGGCTACGTACAGCAGCCTGTTGCCCTCTTCTTTTTCGCGCTGCTTCAGCTCATGCCGGATGGCGTGCTGGAAGGCGTCGTCTTTGGCACTGTCTTTATCGGGGCGGCAGAGCGGATGATGCCAGCGCGCGCCCAGCCCGATGCGCGGCGAAAACGAAATCGCCCCGGGCTTGGCGTCGATGCCCTTGTGCATCGCCGCCAGAAACACCACCGGAAACTCCAGCCCTTTGGCCGCGTGAACGGTCATGATCTTCACCGCGTTGGCCGAATCTTCGGGTGGCGCGTCGGGCTCGCGCGGTTTGGATTCCCGCAGGATCTCGATTTCCTCCACGAATTCCGCGAGCGTCTGCCGCATACTTGCGGCCCGCGCCTGCGCCAGGAACTTTTCGATATTCGCCGCGCCGCGCGGCCCCTCGGAGCACTCATAGCCGCACTCGTCCATGGCGCGCAGCAGCAATTGGTCGATTGCCGTATTGTCCCGCGTCGCGCGCCATCGCGCCAATCGATCGCGAAAGCGTGCGAGCTTCTGCGCGTCGTCCGGCGCGAAGGTCTCCAGCATCTCCTGCGCCAGTTCTTCCAGCGCGCTGCCGATATTCCCCAGACCTTTCAGGCGCAGGAGAGCTTCGTCGGACGCTTCCACGAACGGCGAACGCAGCACGGCCGCCATTCCGATTTCATCCCGCGGATTCGCGAGCACGCGCAGCAGGTGCATCAGGTCCACCACTTCACGCGTCTCGTAGAATCCTTTCCCGCGATTGACCAGATACGGAATGCCGCACGCGTCGAAAGCGCGCGTAAAATCGGGGAGCACTTCGGAGTTGCGCACCAGGAGGGCGACGTCCCGGAATTCGCATTTCAGCTCCAGAATGCGCGCGGCCACCCATTGCGCCTCCAACTCTGGCGTGGTCGCCGACAGCACCTCCACCGACGGCTCCGCCTTGTCCGAAAACTGCAGGCCCGCGATCAGCGGCCGCGTCTCGATGCCTTCGGCGCCGGCTGACACCGCATCGACTGCGCGTAAAATCTCGGGACGGCTGCGGAAGTTCTCGACCAGTTGCACCAGCCGTTTGCCAGCCTGCTCGACGGCGTCGCGATATTCCCGAAACACGCGCGGTTCTGCGTGGCGGAATCCGTAGATCGACTGGTTGATGTCGCCGACGGCATAGAAGCGGTCCGGCGGCCGCAGCAACTGCAGCAACCGGGCCTGTTGGCCATTGGTATCCTGGAACTCGTCCATCAGCACCTGGTCGAATTGGTTTTGCAAGCGGCGCCGGACATCCGGGTGATCCTCCAGCAGCCGCACGGCGCTTTCCTCCAGGTCGTCGTAATCGAGCGCGCCTAATTGCCGCTTGCGCTCGCGATACAAGCCGTCGAAGCGGGCGAACAACTCGAGAATCGTGGTGCGCTCGGCTGCGTAATACTCGCCGATCAATGCATATTCGAGTTGAGGAAGCAATTCGTCCTTGAGCTCTTTGAGCAGATCGTACGCGCGGTTGCCGCGCTTCAACTTCCGTAGCTCGCAGGTGAACGAACGCATGGCGCGTAATGTCGCCTCCGGCCCGTTCGGCAAAGCCGCCGCGATGCGCGCCACCCAATCCTGCGCCTCGTGCAGGTGAGCCAGTTGATCGAACTTCCAGCCCGGCGGGCGCAGGTTTCGCACTTCCTCGATCGCCGCGGCGATGTCCACCACTGGCGGCGCGGCGAAACCGGCCAGATCGCCGACCTTCACGCCCGCAGCGCGGATCGCGTCATAGGCGTCCAGCACTTCGCCGCCCGCGTCGTTGGCGGCGAGCGAGCGCATCAGCGCACGCATGCGATCGGGTTCGACCGCGAACATACTGTCCAGCGTTTCGTCGATGGCGCGGCGTTGCTCACGCGCCGATTCGCGCTCGTCCATTACATGGAACTCGGGATCGAGACCGGCGAACACCGCGTTCTCCTTCAGCAGGCGGGCGCAGAACCCGTGCACCGTGGAAACGTAGGCACGCTCCAACTTGCCGCGGGTCTCCGCGCGGTCGCGAAACGCGTGCGCCAGTCTGTCGCGCATGTTGTTGGCGGCTTTGTCGGTGAAGGTGATGGCCAGAATGCGCAGCGGATCGACCCCGGCCGCAACCAGGCTCTCGAAGTGCGCCACCAGAACCGTCGTCTTCCCGGATCCCGGTCCAGCCACCACGCAAGTGTCCCGTGGAGTCTGCTCGACGGCGACGGCCTCCAACTGACGGGGCGTCAATCCCACGACGACACTCCTTCGGCAAGCGCGGGCGCCGCGATGACGAACCGGCAGACATCGCGATAATCGCAGAGCCGGCATTTTTCCGGGTCCGCGGGATGCGGCTCCACGCGGCCCGCTCGAATCTCACCCACGACTCGAAGCGCGGTCTCGATAGTTTGCGCGGGATCGAACGGCGCCCATGGCGTGCGTTGAATGCCGCCTTTGAAGCCCCAAAACGACATGCCCTCGGGATGCAGTTCAAAAAAACGCTCCAGCGCCAGCATGTAGAGTTGCGGCTGCAGCAGATTCTCATTGGTCCCAAGGCTTTTGGTATTCTGCGCACCGCTGTATTTGTAGTCGATCACGTAAGCGCCATGGTTCGGGGTAACGTCGATGCGGTCGATGCGCCCGCTGATTTCCACGTCCGCGCCCAGCTTGTAGCGGAACTTCTGTTCCGTGCGGATGTCGTACCCTGTGGCCCACGCCGGGTCTTCCACCAACGCGCGCAGGTCGGCGAGCATGCGCTGGCGGCAAGCTTCGGTACGATAGCCCGCGGGCACTCGCTCCCGTTCGCAAATGTCGCGGAAGACGCTGTCGAAGGTTTGCTCCCACCGGTCCGCACCGGGGTGAAGCTTCGCCAGCACGGCATGCACGATGGTGCCTTGCGTTCGGAAGTCGAGCCGCTTTTCCGGCCGCACTGGGGCCGCGCGCAGCCGCAGCGTGTCCCGGCCGAAGAACTGGAACGCACACTGCAAATACGTTTCCAGCGCCGTGGGCCGGAACGACAGGTGGCGCAGCGCCAGGGCCTCCAGAAGGTCGGGGCTGGCGACGGCTGTCGGCGGCCTCGCTACGGCGCCCTGCCGTCCCGGCCGCGGCGCCACAGACTTCCATTCGCTCGGCGCCGCTGCCACGCCGTCGAGGTATAGCGATGGCAGATTCTGCTGTCCCCGTGCATCGCACCGCGGGTAGCTAAGGGTGAGCGATTCGGTGGCGCGTGTGACGGACCAATCGAACAGGAAACGCTCTTCGGCCTCGAAATCGGCCACCGTGCGCAGCCGGATGCCCGCCTGCTTCAACTGCGCCCGCGCCGCTTCCGGAAAGAATGGATCCTGCGCGTGGAATTTCGGAAATTGCTTTTCGACCAATCCACAGACGAAGACGACCGGCAACTGCCACTGCCGCGCTTCGTGCGCGCCGAGCACATGCACCACGTTGCGGCGGCCATCTTCGACGCGCAAGGGCGTGAGCCGCAACACCGATTTCGCCGCGCGCCAAAACTCGCTGAGCTTCACGGCACGCCCGCCCAGCGCCTCCGCCGCTTCGTTCATGGCGCCGTCGAAAAGTTCCAGCACCGCGGCTTGGCCGCGCGCGATCGCCGCGGTTTCGTGACTGCCGGGTTCCGGATTTCGCGGCGCGAACAAATCTCGCAGACTTTGCAGCCGCACGGCCCACTCATCCGGGGCAACGGAGAGCACCCGCCATGCTTCCAGTTTCTCGAACGATTGAAGCAATCCCAAGACCTCGTGCTGCGCGCCCGCGGCCAAGTCCCGCAGTGCGGCCAACCCTCGGCCCGGCATCCTTTCGCGCACCGCGAAATCGAATTCGTCGCACGCGATTCCCGG